>NZ_JZWV01000197.1 GCF_000966975.1 Streptomyces katrae
GCCCTTTCTCCGTTTCCGCCTCAAACGCCGGCGGGGCTACAAGATCGGGGTCTGGGGCGGAGCCCCAGGGAACGGTGGAAGGGCGGCTTGGGGACCGCTCCGCGCAGCGGCACCCGGCAGCCGAGCTAGACGGCGGGGACGCAGCGGCCGTCCTCCGTGCGGTACTGCCACTTCGCGCCGTCCGCGACGAGTTCCTTCACCGCGCGGACGAAGCGGTCCACGTGCTCGTCGGGGGTGCCGGCGCCGAAGCTGACGCGGATCGCGTTCAGGGACGTCTCCCCCGGCGCCGCCTCGGGCGCCCCGCACTCGCCCTGGGCCTGCGGCTCGCTGCCGAGCAGGGTGCGGACCAGCGGGTGGGCGCAGAACAGGCCGTCACGCACTCCGATCCCGTACTCCGCGGAGAGCGCCGCCGCGAAGTGCGAGCTGTTCCAGCCGTCGACCACGAACGAGATGACGCCGACGCGCGGGGCGTCGTCACCGAAGAGGGAGAGGACCCGGACCGCCGGGACCTCCGCCAGGCCCTCGCGGACCCTCGCGACGAGGTGCTGCTCGCGGGCGACGAGCTGGTCGAAACCGGCCTCGTTCAGCGCCCGGCAGGCCGAGGCGATGGAGTAGACGCCGATGACGTTCGGGGAGCCGGCCTCGTGGCGGGCGGCGGTGGTGTGCCACTCGACGTCGACGCCGCCGTCCTCGCGGCGGGCCACCTTGCGGGAGGCACCGCCCCCGGCGAGGTACGGCTCGGCCTCCTGGAGCCAGTCGGCGCGCCCGGCGAGGACGCCCGAGCCGAAGGGGGCGTACAGCTTGTGCCCGGAGAAGGCGACCCAGTCCACGTCCAGCTCCCGCACCGAGACGGGGTGGTGGGGCGCCAGCTGGGCGGCGTCCAGCACGATCCGCGCGCCGTGGGCGTGCGCGGCGGCGGCGAGCTCCTTGACCGGCCACAGCTCACCGGTGACGTTGGACGCGCCGGTCACGCAGACCAGGGCCGGGCCGTAAGGGTCGCGGTCGGCCAGGGCCCGCTCCAGGGTGGCGACGGCCTGGCCCGGGGTGCGCGGGGCGTTGAGGTACGTGACCCGCGCGTCGCGCCACGGCAGCAGCGAGGCGTGGTGCTCGGTCTCGAAGACGAAGACCTGGCAGTCGGCCGGGAGCACGGCGGCGAGCAGGTTGAGGGAGTCGGTGGTGGACCGGGTGAACACCACCTGGTCGGCGGGGCGGCAGTCGAGGAACTCGGCGACGGTGGCCCGGCTCTGCTCGAAGAGGTCGGTGGAGAGCTGCGAGAGGTAGCCGGCGCCGCGGTGGACGCTGCCGTAGTACGGGGCGTACGCGGCGACGTCATCCCAGACCCGCTGCAGTGCGGGGGCGCTGGCCGCGTAGTCGAGGGCGGCGTAGGTGACCTCGCCGCCGGTGACGAGCGGGACGGTGACGTCCCGGCCGAGCACGGGCAGCGGCTCCGCACAGGCGGGGTCCACGGGGGCGGTGCAGGCGGTGGCGGCGGTGGCGGAGTTCAGGGATGCGGACATGGCGGTATCTCCCGGCAGGCAGGGCTGAATGGCTTCGGTGTGCCCGTACGCGGGTACGGCGGCGCGCGTCGTCGGCGGCGGCCGTCAGGGGTACGGGAAGGGCCTCGGAAGGGATTGCGGGTACGCGGAAGGGACCCTGTTCCGAGGGGTGAAGTAGGGGCGGAGTCGCCCTATCGCATTCGCTTGCTCACGGAAAACACTCCTCGAGAGACCAGGACCCCTGGTGTCGAGGGATCCGCGCTTGCCGTAGACCTCGCTGCCTACGACCTGGTCATCACCCGGGGCACCCCGCCACGGAAGGAGGGTTGCCGGACAGCAAGCCGGGGCCTAATCGCTGTCACTCGTGACCTTGGGGAGCATCCTGCCACACGGGCCGCCGAACGCAAGACCCCGGTCCACATGGTGGACCGGGGCCGGGTCGGAAGGCTCAGGCGTTGCTGGCCGCCACCCAGCGCTCCAGCGCGGCCCGGGCCGCGCCCGAGTCGATGGATTCGGCCGCGCGGGCCATGCCGGCGGACAGCTCCTCCTCCAGCGAGCCCGTGCCCGGGTCCAGGGCGACCAGGGCGGACGCCGCGTTCAGCAGGACGGCGTCGCGCACCGGGCCGGTCTCCCCGGCCAGCAGGCGGCGGGCCACGTCGGCGTTGTAGGAGGGGTCGCCGCCGCGCAGGGCGGAGATGTCGATGGTCTCGATGCCCACGTCGCGCGGGTCGAAGGCGTGCTCGGTGATCCGGCCGTCGCGCACCCACCACACCCGGGAGGTGCCGGTGGTGGTCAGCTCGTCCAGGCCGTCGTCGCCGCGGAAGACGAGGGCGGAGGTGTTCCGCTCGGCGAGCACCCCGGCCATGATCGGGGCCAGCCGGCCGTCGGCGACCCCCACCGCCTGGGCCGTGACCCGGGCGGGGTTGGTGAGCGGGCCGAGGCCGTTGAAGGCGGTGCGCACCCCGAGGTCGCGGCGGGCCGAGGCCGCGTACCGCAGGGCGGGGTGGAAGACGACGGCGGCGCAGAAGGTGATGCCGGCCTCCTCGGCGACCTCCGCCACCCGCTTGGGGGTCAGGCCGAGGTTGACGCCGAGCTTCTCCAGGACGTCGGAGGAGCCACTGGCGGAGGAGGCGGCCCGGTTGCCGTGCTTGACGACCTTCGCGCCCGCGCCGGCGGCCACGATGGCGGACATGGTGGAGATGTTGACGGTCTTGGCGCCGTCGCCGCCGGTGCCGACGATGTCCACGGTCCGCCCGGGCACCTCGATCAGGTTGGCGTGGGCGTACATCGTGCGGACCAGGCCCGTGTACTCCTGCACGGTCTCGCCCTTGGCCCGCAGGGCCACCGCGAAGCCGGCGATCTGGGCGTCGGTGGCCTCGCCGAGCATGATCCGCTCCATGGCCCAGGCGGTGTCGTCGGCGACCAGGTCCCGGCCGCTGAGCAGGGTCTCCAGGATGCCCGGCCAGCTGCGCGCCGCCACGCTGTCGCCGCCTGCCGGGGTCGCAACGTTCATGGTCAGCTCCTGCTGCTCGTCGGGTTCCCGCTCTAGGGGCCCACGTCGAATGGTGAAGGATCTCAGCCTATCCAGCCCCGGAGACGGCAAAGAGCCCCCGTCCAGGGTCTGGACGGGGGCTCTCGCCGTGGCGACACCAGGATCGACGTGGGTCAATCCCTCAAGCGGTCATGCCGGAGATCAGTGGTGGCCGTGGCCGGACTGGATCTCCTTGTACTCCTCGGCGGTGGGCTTCGGAATCTGGTTGCCCTCCGCGTAGAGGCCCTTGCTGAGCTTGGCGCGCAGCTTCTCGCCGCGCGTCACCTTGCGCTCGACACCGTTCTCGTCGACCGTCGGGCCGAGCTCGATCGGCTTGTACTGCTCGTGCGAGGTGAGCGTGTGCAGCTTGCCCTGCGGGAGCGGCTCGTGGACCTCGATGAACTCACCGTGCGGCAGACGCTTGATGATGCCGGTCTCGCGACCGTGCAGCACCTTGTCGTGGTCCCGGCGCTGGAGGCCGAGGCAGATCCGCTTGGTGACGATGAAGGCCAGGACCGGGACGACGAAGAAGCCGATCCGGACGAACCAGGTGATCGAGTTGATCGACAGGTGGAAGTACTGGGCGAACATGTCGTTGCCGCCGCCGATGAGGAGCACGATGTACTCCGCGATCCAGGCGACACCGAAGGCCGTACGGGTCGGGACGTTGCGCGGGCGGTCCAGGATGTGGTGCTCGCGCTTGTCGCCGGTGACCCAGGACTCGATGAACGGCCAGACGGCGATCGCGCCGAGGACCAGCGGGAAGAGCAGCAGCGGGATGAACACGCCCAGGACGAGCGTGTGGCCCCACAGGTTGATCTCCCAGCCGGGCATGGCACGGATCAGGCCTTCCGGCATACCCATGTACCAGTCGGGCTGCGCACCGGTGGACACGTGGTCCGGACGGTACGGGCCGAGCGCCCAGATCGGGTTGATCGAGGCGAGGGCCGCGATGGCCGCGATGACACCGAAGACCAGGAAGAAGAAGCCTCCGGCCTTGGCCATGTAGACCGGCAGCAGCGGCATGCCGACGACGTTGTTGTTCGTCTTGCCGGGACCCGCGAACTGGGTGTGCTTGTGGTAGAAGACCAGGATCAGGTGGGCCACCAGCAGGCCCAGCATGATGCCGGGCAGCAGCAGGATGTGGATCGAGTAGAACCGGGCGACGAAGTCGCCGCCGGGGAACTCGCCGCCGAAGAGGAAGAACGACAGGTACGTGCCGACGATCGGCACGGACAGGATCGCGCCCTCCATGAAGCGGACACCGGTGCCCGAGAGCAGGTCGTCCGGCAGGGAGTAACCGGTGAAGCCGGTGAACATGCCGAGGACCAGCAGCAGGAAGCCGAAGATCCAGTTCACCTCGCGCGGCTTGCGGAACGCGCCGGTGAAGAAGACGCGCATCATGTGCACGACCATCGCGGCGACGAAGATCAGCGCCGACCAGTGGTGGATCTGCCGGATGAGCAGACCGCCGCGGACGTCGAAGCTGATGTCCAGGGTCGAGGCGAAGGCCTCGGACATCTGGACGCCCTGCATCGGCACGTACGAGCCGTGGTACACGACCTCGTTCATGCTCGGGTGGAAGAACAGCGTCAGGTACACACCCGTGAGGATGATGATGATGAAGCTGTAGAGGCAGATCTCACCCAGCATGAAGGACCAGTGGTCCGGGAAGATCTTGCGCATGTTCGCCTTGGCGAGGCTGTAGATGCCCAGGCGGCCGTCCGCCCAGTCGGCTACGCGCTCACCGCGCGGCGCTTTGCGCTCGGTGGTGGTGGCAGTGCTCATCCGCGCTCCCAGAATGCAGGACCGACGGGCTCTTCGAAGTCGCCGAGCGCTTCGAGGAAGCCTTCGTCATTCACGCCGATCCGCAGCTGCGGAAGCGCGTGACCGGCCGGGCCGAAGATGACACGGGCGCCGTCGGAGAGGTCGAAGGTGGACTGGTGGCACGGGCAGAGCACGTGGTGCGTCTGCTGCTCGTACAGGCTGATCGGGCAGCCGACGTGGGTGCAGATCTTCGAGTAGGCCACGATGCCCTCGTGGGACCACTCCAGCTCCTGCTTGTCCTTGATGTCCTCCGGCTTGATCCGGACGAGCATCAGGGCGGCCTTGGCGATCTGGACCTGGAAGTCGTGCTGGTCCTCCTCCAGGCCCTCGGGCATGGCGAAGGTGAGCGAGCCGACCAGGACGTCCTCGGGGCGCAGCGGCTCCATGGTGTTCTGGTTGATGATCAGCTTGCCCTTGGACCAGACGGTCTTGCGCAGCTTCTTCTCGGGCAGCGGACCCAGGTCGCGCAGCAGCATCACGCCGGAGAGCGGCACCAGGGCCAGCGCGCCGAGCATGGTGTTGCGGATCAGCGGGCGGCGGGCGATGCCGGACTCGTTCGCACCGTCGGCGAAGTCCTGCATGACCTTGGCCTTGACGTCCGCCGGCGCCGCGATCTCGTGGCGGTCGTCGGCGACCTCGACGTCGGACATCAGGGTGCGGGCCCAGTGGACCGCGCCCGCGCCGATGCAGAAGAGGGCCACGCCCAGGGTCAGACCCAGGGCGAAGTTGAGCGCGCTGACCTTGCCGATCGGGAAGACGTAGATGATCTTGTCGACCGGGATGGACACGTACGAGGCGATGAAGCCGACGGTGGCCAGCATCGACAGCGTGAACAGCATCGCGACCGTGCGCTCGGACCGCTTGGCGGCCCGCTCGTCGATGTCCTGGATGCGCGGCTTGTGGACCGGAAGGCCCGGGTCGGCGAACGGGTCGTCCGCGACCGCTACGGCACCGTGGTGCGCGTCGCCCTGCTCACTCGGCAGGTGCTTGTCTTCGGGAATGTCTTGGCTACTCATGACTTCTTGGCCTTAGCGGTGTGGGCCGCGACCCACACGGCGGTGTGGGCCGCGACCCAGACGGCGACAGCGATCAGCGCACCCAGACCGAAGATCCAGCCGAACAGACCCTCGGAGACGGGGCCGAGGCCACCGAGCTTCAGGCCGCCAGGGCTGACCGACTTCTCGCCGTTCACGTTCTGGAGGTACGCGATGATGTCCTTCTTCTGCTTCTCCGGCATCGTGCTGTCGGGGAAGGAGGGCATGTTCTGCGGGCCGGTGAGCATGGCCTCGTAGATGTGCTTCGGCTCGACGCCCTCGAGGTTGGGGGCGTACTTGCCGTTCGTCAGCGCGCCGCCCTCGCCGGTGAAGTTGTGGCACTGCGCGCAGTTGTTGCGGAACAGCTCGCCACCGGCGGCGATGTCGGCACCGGCCGGGTCGTACTGCTTCTCGGTCGGCGTGATCGGACCGGCGCCGAGGGAGGCGATGTACGCCGCGAGCTGGTCGATCTGCGCCTGCGAATAGATGTTCCGCTTCTTCGGCACCTGGGCGCCGGGCTGCTGGGCGGGCATGCGGCCCGTGCTCACCTGGAAGTCGACGGCCGCGGAGCCGACGCCGACCAGGCTCGGGCCGTCAGAGGAACCCTGACCGCCGGTTCCGTGGCAGCTTGCGCAGCCGACGGCGTAGAGCTTCTTGCCCTCCTCGATGGCGAGGGACTGGGCGGTTTCATCGGCCTGCGCCTTACCCGCGGGCGCGAAGGCGGCGTACAGCCCCCCCGTGACCGCCAGCGCGAAGAGTAGAACGACGACCGCCGCCAGCGGATGGCGTCGTCGTGCGGAAAGCTTTTTCACGGATTACCCCGGTGTCAGGATCTTCTGCGTCGGTGTTTCTGGATGGTGCGCCGGGAACGGGCCCGGCGACGGGTTCGCTACTTGATCAGGTAGATCGTCGCGAAGAGGCCGATCCAGACGACATCGACGAAGTGCCAGTAGTAGGACACGACGATGGCCGACGTGGCCTGTTCGTGGGTGAACCTCTTGGCCGCGTACGTCCGGCCGAGGACCAGCAGGAAGGCGATGAGGCCGCCCGTCACGTGCAGACCGTGGAAGCCGGTGGTCAGGTAGAACACCGTGCCGTACGGGTCGGACGAGAGGCTCAGGCCTTCCTCCTTGACCAGGTCGGTGTACTCGAACACCTGGCCGCCAATGAAGATCGCACCCATGACGAACGTGATGATGAACCACGTCCGGAGCTTCTTCACATCACCGCGCTCGGCGGCGAACACGCCGAGCTGGCAGGTGAGGGAGGAGAGCACCAGGATCGTGGTGTTCGTCGCCGAGAAGGGCAGGTTCAAGGCCGAGGCCTGTTCCGTCCAGTGCTCGGCGCCCATCACGGATCGCAGGGTGAAGTACATCGCGAAGAGGGCCGCGAAGAACATCAGCTCGGAACTCAACCAGATGATGGTTCCGACGCTGACGAGGTTCGGCCGGTTGACCGTCGGGTGCGCGTGCCCGGTATCTACTGTCGTTGCTGTCGCCACGACCGACATTATGTCGGTCGCTTATCCCGCCCTCACCCCGGGGGGTGCCGTTCGGAGTGTCAGGGGGGTGTGCAAGGCCCGAACGGCCCATCAGATCACCCCTGCGCGGCCTCACCTACCAGGCTGCCCGAACCGATGTTGACACGGGGTCGGACGGAGTAGCATCCCGCGCATCATCAGCGTGATTCACGGACACGTGGAGGAACGAAATGCGGGCGACTGCGCGGGTTCTGGTCTACAGCGACGACGCGGGCACCCGGGAGCAGGTGCGGCTGGGCGCCGGGGGGGGG
>NZ_JZWV01000198.1 GCF_000966975.1 Streptomyces katrae
GCCGGGCGGAGGCCGGCGGCGGACCTGCCGCCGGTGGAGTTCCTGGAATGTGCCACGCTTCCAGCCGTCCTCAAGGAACTGGACGCCGGCGGCATCGACGTGTGCGTGCTGGACGGCGAGGCGGTCCCGGCCGGGGGCATGGGGGTGTGCCGGCAGATCAAGGACGAGATCTTCCGGTGTCCCCCGGTGCTGCTGCTGATGGGGCGCCCGCAGGACGCCTGGCTGGCCACCTGGAGCCGCGCTGACGCGGCCGTCACCCTTCCGGTGGACCCGGTGGAGTTCCCCGAGGCCCTGGCGGGGCTGCTGCGCTCCCGGCTGGCCCCCAACGCCGCCTAGCGGCTCCCGGGGCACGGGCGAGGGCCCGCGGCGGCTCTGCGGCCGCCGACGGGCCCTCGTGGGCTTCGTGGGGCGTGCGCGTCAGACGGTGGGCCTGAGACGGGCCTGGTCGACGGCGCTGCGGCCCTCCTGGGTGCCCTTCAGGAGGTAACTGCCGTCACGCCATTCCTTCCAGTCCAGGTTCCAGTCGCCGTAGCCGTTGCCGAAGGGCTCCATGTCCTCGCCGATGCTGTTGATCACCCGGACGATGTCGCCCTCGGTGATGTTCTCGTAGAACCAGGCGGCGTTGCCCGTGCTCATGCCGGTGCAGCCGTGGCTGACGTTCTCGTAGCCCTGGGAGCCGACCGACCAGGGCGCGGCGTGCACGTACTCGCCGCTCCAGGTCACGCGGGTGGCGTAGTAGACGGGCAGGTTGTAGTACTCGCTGCCGCCGATGCCTACGGTGTCCCCGCGCATCTGGACGAAGTACTGCTTGCCCAGCACCACCTTGACCCCGTTGCGGGTGGAGAAGCCGGGCTTCCCGGTGGTCACCGGAATGGTGTTGATCACTTCTCCGTTGCGCTCGAACGTGAGGGTGTGCGCGGCGGCGTCGGTGGTGACCTCCACCCGGTCGCCGATCTCCAGCTTGAGGGGCTTGGAGGCGGATCCGTGGAGGTCGTCCTCGATCTTGACGCCCTCCAGGTTGCTCCGTACGGAGACCCAGGAGTGCGCGGGCCAGTAGTCCTTGGGGCGGAAGTGCAGGTTCTTGTCGTCGACCCAGTGCCAGGCGCCCTCGACGGGTTGCGGGGTGTCGATGACCAGGCCCCGTTCGACGAGGGCGCGGGCGGCCTTGTCCTTGACGGGTTCGCTGAGTTCGGCCGTGATGGGCTGCCCGACCCCGTATTTGCCCTCGTCCGGGCCGAATTCGACCTTGAGGAGCTTCTTGGCCGGGGTGGTGTCGAAGGCGAGCGTGCGCTGCCCCGGGGCCCCGTGCCGGTCCTCCGTGCTCACCGTGACCGTGTAGTGGACGCCCGCGGCCATGGGCGTGGTGCTGTGCCAGCGGTCTCCCTTGGCGGAGAGTTCGCCCGCCAGGCGGCGCCCGTGGGTGTCCACGGCCGTCACGTCGGTGATACGGGAGTCCGTGCCCTTGGCGGTGACTTCGAGGGGCTTGTCGGGGTCGGCGGCGCGGCCGCCGCCGGGTGGCTGGTTGAAGGTCACCTGCCCAGCCGCGTCGTACGGGCGGGCTGACAGCGGGTTGTCTGCGGACCCCCCGCATGCGGTGGCGCCGGCACCGAGGGACGCGACCAGCAGGGAGCAGCTGAGTACCGTCCAAAGACGCGGTGAGTGCTTCATGCGCTCAACGCTATGAACATATGACTATTACGTCGCGCGGGGTGACTGCAAACGAGGGGCCCGGACTCCTCCGAAAGGTGTCCGGGCCCCTCTGTACTGCTCTTGTACTGCTTCTGTGCTGCGTCCGTACCGCTGGTACGGCTACCGCCTACTGGTTCTGGTTCTCACCGCGGTAGTACTCGTACACCCAGCCCCACAGGCCGATCAGGATGATCGGGGCCGAGAAGTACATGAGCCACCAGCCGAAGATGACGCCCATGAACGCGAGCGCACCGCCGATGCCCAGCGAGAGCGGCTGCCAGCTGTGCGGGGAGAAGAACCCCAGCTCGCCCGCCTCGTCGGCGACGTCGGCCTCCAGGTTGTCCTGGGCCATCTCGTCCACGCGCCGGGCCGTGAAGGCCAGGTAGTAGCCGATCATGGCGCTCAGGCCGAAGGCCAGCGCGAGAGCGGTGGTTCCGACCGGCTCCTTGGACCAGACGCCGTAGACGACGGTCATGATCAGGATGAAGACGGAGAGCCAGAGGAACATCTTGCCCTGGATCTTCACTTGCCGGCCTCCTTGCCACCGGTGACGGCCTTCGCCGGGGCGTGGTCCTCGAGGTGGTCGAGGGCCGCGATCTCCGGGTGGTGCAGGTCGAACGCCGGCGATTCACTGCGGATGCGCGGCAGGGTGAGGAAGTTGTGGCGCGGCGGCGGGCAGGAGGTCGCCCACTCCAGCGAACGGCCGTAGCCCCACGGGTCGTCGACCTCGATCTTCTTGCCGTACTTGGCGGTCTTCCAGACGTTGTACATGAACGGCAGGAAGGAGAGGCCGAGGACGAAGGAGCTGATCGTCGAGATCGTGTTCAGGGTGGTGAAGCCGTCGGCGGCGAGGTAGTCCGCGTAACGGCGCGGCATGCCCTCGGCGCCCAGCCAGTGCTGGACCAGGAAGGTGCCGTGGAAGCCGATGAACAGCGTCCAGAAGGTGATCTTGCCGAGGCGCTCGTCCAGCATCTTGCCCGTGAACTTCGGCCACCAGAAGTGGAAGCCGGCGAACATCGCGAACACCACGGTGCCGAAGACGACGTAGTGGAAGTGCGCGACGACGAAGTACGAGTCGGAGACGTGGAAGTCCATCGGGGGCGAGGCCAGGATGACGCCGGTCAGACCACCGAAGGTGAAGGTGACCAGGAAGCCGATCGTCCAGAGCATCGGGGTCTCGAAGGACAGCGAGCCCTTCCACATGGTGCCGATCCAGTTGAAGAACTTCACACCGGTCGGGACCGCGATCAGGAAGGTCATGAAGGAGAAGAACGGCAGCAGCACACCGCCGGTGACGTACATGTGGTGGGCCCACACGGTCACCGAGAGGCCGGCGATCGCGATCGTCGCGGCGATCAGACCGATGTAGCCGAACATCGGCTTGCGGGAGAAGACCGGGATGATCTCGGAGACGATGCCGAAGAACGGTAGCGCGATGATGTACACCTCTGGGTGGCCGAAGAACCAGAAGAGGTGTTGCCACAGCAAGGCGCCGCCGTTGGCCGCGTCGAACACGTGCGCACCGAACTTGCGGTCGGCCTCCAGCGCGAAGAGCGCGGCGGCCAGGACCGGGAAGGCGAGCAGGACCAGGACACCGGTCAGCAGCACGTTCCAGGTGAAGATCGGCATGCGGAACATCGTCATGCCCGGAGCGCGCATGCAGATGATCGTGGTGATGAAGTTGACCGAGCCGAGGATCGTACCGAAGCCGGAGAAGGCCAGACCCATGATCCACATGTCGGCGCCGATGCCCGGCGAGCGGACGGCGTCCGACAGCGGGGAGTAGGCGAACCAGCCGAAGTCGGCCGCACCCGAGGGGGTGACGAAGCCGGCGACCGCGATGGTCGAGCCGAAGAGGTACAGCCAGTACGCGAACATGTTCAGCCGCGGGAACGCCACGTCGGGCGCGCCGATCTGCAGCGGCATGATCCAGTTGGCGAAACCGGCGAACAGCGGGGTCGCGAACATCAGCAGCATGATCGTGCCATGCATGGTGAACGCCTGGTTGAACTGCTCGTTCGACATGATCTGCGTGCCCGGACGGGCCAGCTCGGCGCGCATGAAGAGCGCCAGGATGCCGCCGATCAGGAAGAACACGAACGAGGTGACCAGGTACATCGTGCCGATGGTCTTGTGGTCGGTGGTGGTGAGCCACTTCACGACCACGTTGCCCGGCTGCTTGCGCCGCACCGGCAGCTCGTTTTCATACGAGTCGGCGGCGGCACCCTGGGATTCGTTGAGGATGCTCACAGTTTGTTCACTTCCGCATTCCGGGCGGGGTCAGTCTGCTTGATGCCGGCCGGCAGGAAGCCGGTCTGACCCTTCTCCGCCAGCTGCTTCAGGTGGGCCTTGTACTCCGCGGGGGAGACGACCTTCACGTTGAAGAGCATGCGGGAGTGGTCGACACCGCAGAGCTCGGCACACTTGCCCACGAAGGTGCCTTCCTGGTTCGGGGTGACCTCGAAGACATTGGTGTGACCGGGGATGACGTCCTGCTTGAACAGGAAGGGCACCACCCAGAAGGAGTGGATGACGTCGTTCGACGACAGGATGAAGCGGACCTTCTCGCCCTTGGGCAGGTAGAGGGTCGGCCCCGGGTTGTTGGTGTCCGCGTTCCGGTCGCCGGGGACGCCCTTCTCGTAGACGCCCTCGGCGCCCGCGGGGAAGTCCTTGGTGAAGCGGTCCGGCAGGGAGGCGAGCTCCTTGGGAACCACACCCGCCTTCGGGGTCGCGGCGTCGCCGTCGACGTTCTCGACGTAGTTGAAGCCCCAGCTCCACTGGAAGCCGATCACGTTGATGGTGTGAGCCGGCTTGGCGGAGAGGGTGAGGAGCTTCGACTCATCACGCGCGGTGAAGTAGAAGAGCACCGAGACGATGATGAGCGGGACCACGGTGTACAGGGCCTCGATGGGCATGTTGTACCGGGTCTGCGCGGGGACCTCGATCTTCGTCCGGCTGCGCCGGTGGAAGATGACGCTCCACATGATCAGGCCCCAGACCAGGATGCCCGTGATGAGAGCGGCGGCCCAGGAACCCTGCCACAGGGAGAGGATGCGAGGCGCCTCCTCCGTGGCCGGGTAGGGCATACCGAGGCGGGGGAAGCTTTTCCAGTTGTACGAGCAACCAGTGGCGGTCGCCAGGACCACGCCCGCAGTCAGCGCCTGCAGCAGCTTCCGCCGCATCGGGCGCCGCGGCGAGCGGTCGGAGCCGTAGGGACTCACGTAGCGCCTTCCCGAGAGTCTCGGCCCGCGCGGCCGGCCGCGGCCGTGTTCGGGTCGGTCGCCGGCCCTGACGCAGGCAGGGGTTTGGATGTTTATGCGGACCAAACCCTACTGGACGCTATTTGAGGCCGCGCGGGGAGGGTGCCCAACGCGCCGCTACTGCCCCCGAAGGGATGGATCCGCCGTACGGGGGACGGGCCGTCCGGCCCTGAACGGCGGGCTCCGGACGGCATCTGACGACCCCTGAACCCGGCGCTGACCAGGGCGGCGTCCCGGGACGGGGCCGGCGTCGGAACCCGCCGGACGGGACGGACCCCCTCAACCCCCGTCCCCCTGCCGCCCCTGCCTTACGGTGGCCGGATGCCGTACTTCGACACCGCGTCCGCCGCCCCGCTGCACCCCGTGGCCCGGCAGGCGCTGCAGGCCGCACTGGACGAGGGCTGGGCGGACCCGGCCCGGCTGTACCGGGAGGGGCGCCGGGCCCGGCTGCTGCTGGACGCGGCGCGGGAGGCCGCGGCCGAGGCGGTGGGATGCCGCGCCGACGAGCTCGTGTTCACTCCTTCGGGAACACACGCGGTTCACGCGGGCGTCGCGGGGGCCCTCGCAGGGCGCCGGCGGGTGGGCGGCCATCTGGTCGTGTCGGCGGTCGAACACAGCTCCGTACTCCACGCGGCGGAGGCGCACGCGGCGGCCGGGGGCACGGTGACGGAGGTTCCCGTCGACCGCTTCGGCGCGGTCTCCCCCGTCGAGTACGCCTCTTCCCTGTCCTCCACCACGGCTCTGGCCTGCCTCCAGTCGGCCAACCACGAGGTGGGCACGGTCCAGCCGGTGGCGGAGGTGGCCGGACTCTGCGCGGAGGCGGGGGTGCCGCTGCTGGTCGACGCGGCGCAGTCGCTGGGCTGGGGGCCGGTGGAGGGTCCCTGGTCGGTGCTGACGGCCAGCGCCCACAAGTGGGGCGGCCCGCCCGGGGTCGGCCTGCTGGCGGTCCGCAAGGGGGTCCGCTTCGCCCCCCAAGGCCCCGCCGACGAACGGGAGTCGGGCCGCTCCCCCGGCTTCGGCAACCTGCCGGCCGTCGTGGCGGCGGCGGCCTCCCTGCGGGCGGTGCGGGCCGAGGCGGACGCGGAGGCGGCGCGGCTGCGGGTGCTGGTGGACCGGATCCGGCGGCGGGTGGCGCGGCTGGTGCCGGACGTGGAGGTGGTCGGCCACGCGGACCGGCGGCTGCCGCACCTGGTGACGTTCTCCTGCCTGTACGTCGACGGCGAGACCCTGCTGCACGAACTGGACCGCGCGGGCTGGTCGGTCTCCTCGGGCTCCTCCTGCACGAGCTCCACGCTGACCCCGAGTCATGTGCTGCGGGCGATGGGGGTGCTGTCGGAGGGGAACGTCCGGGTGTCGCTGCCGCGGGGTACGACGGCGGAGGAGGTCAACGGCTTCCTGGAGGTGCTGCCGCGGGCGGTGGCGGGGGTCCGGGCCGAACTGGGCGTCCCCGACGCCGTGCCCTCCGTCCCTCCGGTGGCGGAGTCGATGGAGGTCGACGCCCTCGGGCTGCGCTGCCCCCAGCCGGTGATCGAGCTGGCCCGGGCGATCGTCTCCGTACCGGTCGGCGGGACGGTGACGGTGCTGTCGGACGACGAGGTCGCGCGGCTGGACATCCCGGCGTGGTGCGCGATGCGGGGGCACACCTACCTCGGCGAGACCCCGCACGGCGACGCCGTGGCCTACCGGGTCCGCCGGGCGGTCTGACCCGGGCCGCTGCGCGGGGCTTTCTCCGTTCC
>NZ_JZWV01000199.1 GCF_000966975.1 Streptomyces katrae
CGTTTGAGGCGACGGGCGCGCAGCGGCCTCCGGCCGGCGGTTACGCCTCCAGGTGGGCGCGGACCTCCGCGGCGGCCTCGTCCCCGTACGCCTTCGTGAAGCGCTCCATGAAGTGCGCCCGCGCCAGGGTGTACTCCTGGGTGCCCAGGGTCTCGATGACCAGCGTGGCCAGCATGCAGCCCAGCTGCGCCGCCCGCTCCAGGCCCACGCCCCAGCCGAGCCCCGTCAGGAACCCGGCCCGGAACGCGTCGCCGACACCGGTCGGGTCGACCTTCGCCGTCTCCTCCGGGCAGCCGACCAGGATCGGCTCCTCCCCGGCCCGCTCGATCCGGACGCCCTTCGAACCCAGCGTGGTGACCCGGGTGCCGACCTTGGCGAGGATCTCCTCGTCCGTCCAGCCGGACTTCGACTCGATGAGGCCCTTCTCGTACTCGTTCGAGAAGAGGTAGGTCGCGCCCTCCATCAGGGTGCGGATGTTGTCTCCGTCCATGCGGGCGATCTGCTGCGAGAAGTCCGCCGCGAAGGGGATCCCGCGGGTGCGGCACTCCTCCGTGTGGCGGAGCATCGCCTCGGGGTCGTCGGCGCCGATGAGGACGAGGTCCAGGCCGCCCACCCGGTCGGCGACGGCCTTCAGCTCGATCTGCCGGGCCTCGCTCATCGCGCCCGTGTAGAAGGAGCCGATCTGGTTGTGGTCGGCGTCGGTGGTGCAGACGAAGCGCGCGGTGTGCAGCACCTCGGAGATCCGCACGGAGGCCGTGTCCACGCCGTGCCGGTCGAGCCAGGCGCGGTACTCGTCGAAGTCCGAGCCGGCCGCGCCGACCAGGATCGGGCGGCTGCCGAGCTGGCCCATGCCGAAGCAGATGTTCGGGCCGACGCCGCCCCGCCGCACGTCGAGGTTGTCGACGAGGAAGGAGAGGGAGACCGTGTGGAGCTGGTCGGCGACGAACTGGTCGGCGAAGCGGCCCGGGAAGGTCATGAGGTGGTCGGTGGCGATGGAGCCGGTGACTGCGATGCGCACGGCGTGGATGCTCCTGCGGATGACGGCGGGTGACAGTCAAAGTTACCGTTCCCCGCCTCGGCGGTCACCATCGGCCGGATACCCGCACGGAGTCCTGGCCGGTTGTCCCCCACGCGCGCTGCCGGGACGGCCCCGTCCCGCGCTCCTCACGGGACGGGGCGGGGCGGCCGCGCACAGGCGGTTACCCGACCGGGTCGCCGAAGCGGACGGAGCGGAGCTCCAAGGTGTCCTTGGCCGGATTGCCGTTGGCCTTCAGCCGCCAGCTGGCGCCCTCGCAGTTCGCGCCGAGGTAGACGGTCACCGGGGTGTCGGTCTGGTTGTGCGGGCCGTAGCCCGGCACCCCGTCGTCGTCTCCGACGGCGTAGAGGTTGATGCAGTGGCCGCTCTGCGGGTCGTGCAGCGTGACGACCTGCTCCTGCCCCCAGCCGTCGACGTACTTGTAGTGGAAGTAGCCTTCGGCGGCCTGGGCCGAGCCGGTCATCGACAGGACCAGGGTGAGGGCGCCGAGGCAGGCGCCCAGGGTGCTGCGCAGCTTCATGGGGTGATCCGTTCCCTAGATGATCAAGGGTGGTGCGGGCCCGACCCTAGGAGGGCCATGCGGCGGCGAATCGATCCGCCGGGCGGGACGCTCCCGCGCGTCCCGGCCCCTCACCCGTTCGGGCCACCATCCGGCTCCCGACCCTGGGCGACCGGCTGAAACTACCCCGTAGTAGGACTTCCTTCGCCCGACATGGCGTGCCTACCGTGCCCCCATGACCTATACCGATGGTTTCGGTTACACCGAGTACGCCGGGGACGCGCGCCCCGGCTTCGCACGGCTGCTGGGCGACTGCGCCCGTATGGCCCCGCACTGGGCGGTTCCGCCCGAGCCTCGGCCGGTCCGGGTGGCGCCGTCCCAGATCCACGGGGTCAGCGTCCCGCCCGCGTCCGCCCGGCTGATCGCCGCCACGGCGGAGTACGGGGAGTAGGGGGAGCAGGGGAAAACAAGGGGGAACCGGATTCGCGGCCGGCGCGTCACACCCGCATCACGTACGGCGGGACACGCGAAGGAGCGAGCGGTGACCAGCGAACAACCCGACACATCACGCGCCACACGACGGCGGCCGGCCTGGGCCATCGGCTCCATCGCGGCCGCCGTCCTGCTGGCCGGCGGCGGTACGGCCTACTGGGCGTCGACGGCGTACGGGGACGCCCCGCGCGGCGGCGGCCGTACGGGGGACACCGCGGCCGTCGCCCCGCGCGATGCCGGGACGCCTTCGAGGCCGGGCATCGCCCCCGGGGAGCCGGACCCGCACGGCGCCGGGGTGACCTACCGGGCGGACGGCCCGCTCCCCCAGGGCCCGGCGTCCGCGCCCTCCTTCTCCTCCTCCGGGGAGGTCGGCTCCGAGGAGGTGGCGCGGCTCGCGCAGGCCCTCGGGATCTCCGGCGCGCCCCGGCTCAGCGGTGAGCAGTGGCTGGCCGGCGAGTCCGCCGACGGGTCCGGGCCCCGGCTGAGCGTCACCCGCAAGGCGCCCGGCACCTGGAGCTTCTCCCGGTTCCAGGCCGGTCCGGGCGACGACTGCGTACGCGGCAAGGACACCTGTGGTCCCGCCACGCTCCCGGAGGGGGGCTCCGCACAGAGCTCTGCCCAAGGCTCCGCACCGGGCTCGGGCGCGGGTACGCCGGTCTCGGAGCAGGCCGCGAAGGCCGCCGCCGCCCCGGTGCTCGCGGCGGCCGGGCAGGGTGACGCGAAGGTGGACGCCCGCCTGGTGACGGGCTCGGTGCGGGTGGTGGTGGCCGACCCGGTGGTGGGCGGGCTGCCCACGCAGGGCTGGTCCAGCCGGATCACGGTCGGGGCGGACGGTGCGGTGGTGGCGGGCAGCGGTGAGCTGAAGGCCCCGGTCCGCGCGGCCGAGCAGCCGGTGATCGGCGCGGCGGAGGCCCTGGACCGGCTCAACGCGGCGAGCAAGGGCGGGAACGGCACCGGGCCGGGCCCCAGCGGCTGCGCGACCTCGGTGCCGCTGACGCCGGACACCCCGACGGGGGCCACGGACACGCTGCCCTGCAACCCGGAGCCGCGGCCGGTGAAGCCGCCGCGGACGGAGAGCGTGAAGGGGGCCGTGCTCGGCCTGACCGCGGGGACGGTCGACGGCGTGCGGGGCCTCGTGCCGGCCTGGCTGTTCGAGGTGGGGGGCACGGACGGGAAGCCGGGCCGGACGGTGGTCCAGCCGGCCGCGGCCAGGGAGGACTCCCCCGCTCCGGTGCCCCCGCAGGGCCGTACCGTGCCCGGGTTCTCGTACGGGCAGGCCGACCGGACGCTGACGGTCAACTTCTGGGGCGGGGTGTGCAGCACCTACGCCCTGGAGGCGCGGGAGGAGGCCGGTTCGGTACTGGTGAAGATCACGGACACCCCGAACCAGCCCGGCCAGGCCTGCGTCATGCTGGCGAAGGAGATGTCCGTCACGGCGCAGCTGAAGCAGCCGCTGGGCGACCGGAAGGTGGTCGACGCGACGACGGGCAAGGCCCTGCCGCGCCAGTAGGCGAACGGAAGGAACGGAACGGGCGAGGGCCCGGGCGCCGGTCGGATCGACCGGGGCCCGGGCCCTCGTCGTGCGCGTTCAGCCGGTTTTAGCTGAAGGAGTCGCCGCAGGCGCAGGAGCCGGTGGCGTTGGGGTTGTCGATCGTGAAGCCCTGCTTCTCGATGGTGTCGACGAAGTCGATGGAGGCGCCGCCCAGGTAGGGGGCGCTCATGCGGTCGGTGACGACCTTGACGCCGTCGAAGTCCTTGACGACGTCGCCGTCGAGGGAGCGCTCGTCGAAGAAGAGCTGGTAGCGCAGGCCGGAGCAGCCGCCGGGCTGGACGGCGACGCGCAGCGCCAGGTCATCGCGGCCTTCCTGCTCGAGCAGGGTGCGGACCTTCTCGGCGGCGGCGTCGGACAGGAGGATGCCGTCGCTCACAGTGGTCTTGTCGTCCTGTACGGACATCTGCATTCACTCCCGAAGTGGGCGGCTCCCCGCCTGAGGCTGGGGAAACGTCGGACTCTTGCCGTCGGTGGCAACCAGCGGGACCGCGGTTTCATTCCGGGTCCGGCGCCTTGTTTCAGATATTCATGCTCGCACACCCGTGGGGAGCGGTGGACCCCTCGCGGAGGGCCGGTGGAGTGTGCCGCTCCGGAGTGGGCGAATGCGTCACATCGACATTATCGCCATCGTCAAAGTGACGTGAAGCGGTTATGATAGATAGCGTCATATAGACGAGAAGTCGAAGTGACGCCTTCGGAAGCCCTCTTCGGAAGGCACCTAGTCGCAGAACAGAAAGGGTGCGTGTCGTGACCACCGCCCAGCCCTTGGACGTCCAGCCGACGCCCCTTGCCCTGCTGCTGCTCGGCCGCGAGTCCGACCCCAAGAGCGAGCGCGGCGTGGAGTGCCCCGGCGACCTGCCCTCGCCGTCGGACCCGGACCTGGTGGCCCGCGCCCGCGCGGCCAAGGAGAAGCTCGGGGACAAGGTCTTCATCCTCGGGCACCACTACCAGCGTGACGAGGTCATCGAGTTCGCCGACGTCACCGGCGACTCCTTCAAGCTCGCCCGCGACGCGGCCAACAAGCCGGAGGCCGAGTACATCGTCTTCTGCGGTGTGCACTTCATGGCCGAGTCCGCGGACATCCTGACCTCCGACGACCAGAAGGTCGTCCTGCCCGACCTCGCGGCCGGCTGCTCGATGGCCGACATGGCCACCGCCGAGCAGGTCGCCGAGTGCTGGGACGTGCTCACCGAGGCCGGGATCGCCGGCAGCACCGTGCCCGTCTCGTACATGAACTCCTCCGCCGACATCAAGGCCTTCACCGGCAAGCACGGCGGCACGATCTGTACCTCGTCGAACGCGAAGAAGGCCCTGGAGTGGGCCTTCGAGCAGGGCGAGAAGGTGCTCTTCCTGCCCGACCAGCACCTGGGCCGCAACACCGCCGTCCGCGACATGGGCATGTCCCTGGACGACTGCGTGGTCTACAACCCGCACAAGCCGAACGGCGGGCTGACCGCCGAGGAGCTGCGCGGCGCCAAGATGATCCTGTGGCGCGGCCACTGCTCGGTCCACGGCCGGTTCAGCCTGGACTCGGTCAACGACGTGCGCGAGCGGATCCCCGGCGTCAACGTGCTGGTGCACCCCGAGTGCAAGCACGAGGTCGTCGCGGCCGCGGACTACGTCGGCTCGACGGAGTACATCATCAAGGCGCTGGAGGCGGCCCCGGCCGGGTCCAAGTGGGCCATCGGCACCGAGCTGAACCTCGTCAAGCGGCTGGCGAACCGATTCGCCGCCGAGGACAAGGAAGTCGTCTTCCTCGACAAGACGGTCTGCTTCTGCTCGACGATGAACCGCATCGACCTCCCCCACCTGGTGTGGACCCTGGAATCCCTGGCCGAGGGCAACCTGGTCAACCAGATCCAGGTCGACAAGGAGACCGAGAGCTTCGCCAAGCTGGCGCTGGAGCGGATGCTCGCCCTCCCGTAGGCGGCACGGACACGCAGGAAGGGGCGCCCCCCGGTGAGGGGGCGCCCCTTCGGCGTTCACGGGGTCAGACGGTGGCCGGGGTCTCCTCGTCCGACGGGGACGGGACCACCATCAGCCTGGCCGTGCGCTTGGCCTCGCGCTTGGCCCGGCGGCGCTCCTTGCGCAGCTCGATCGCCGTGTACAGGGTCGGGACCAGCAGCAGCGTCAGCAGGGTGGAGCTGACCAGGCCGCCGATCACGACCACCGCGAGGGGCTGCGAGATGAACCCGCCCTCGCCGGTGACGCCCAGTGCCATCGGGAGCAGCGCGAAGATCGTCGCCAGGGCCGTCATCAGGATCGGCCGCAGACGGTGGCGGCCGCCCTCGACGACCGCCTCGACCACGCCCAGTCCCTGCGCCCGGTACTGGTTGACCAGGTCGATCAGGACGATGGCGTTGGTGACCACGATGCCGATGAGCATCAGCATGCCGATCATCGCCGGGACGCCCATGGGGGTGCCGGTGGCGATGAGCAGGCCCAGTGCGCCGGTGGCCGCGAAGGGGACGGAGACCAGCAGGATCAGCGGCTGGACCAGCGAGCGGAAGGTCGCGACCAGCAGCATGAAGACGATCGCGATGGCCGCGAGCATGGCCAGGCCCAGGGAGCCGAAGGCCTCGTCCTGGTCCTGGGAGACGCCGCCGATGGAGGCCGTGGCCCCTTCGGGCAGGTCCAGGGCCTTCAGCTTGGTCTGGAGGGCGGAGCTGACGGCGCCGGTGTTGTCGCCGACCGGCTTGGCGGTGATGGTGGCGGCGCGGGCGCCGTCGATCCGGGTCATCGCGACCGGGCCGGGGACCTCCTTGACCTCGGCGATGTCGCCCAGCTTGGCCGGCCCGACCGGCAGGTCGCGCAGCTCGGCCAGGGTGGTGGCCGGGTGGGCGGAGCGGATGACGACGTCCCGCTCGGTGTTGTCCAGTACGGCCTTGCCCGCCGGGTTGCCGCGGACGGCCTGGGCGACGATCGCGCCGAGCGCGGCCTGGTTGAGGCCGGCTTCGGCGGTCTTCGGGGTGGCGGTGACCGAGATCCGGGGCACGGACTGGGCGAGGTCGCTCTGGACGTCGGCGACGTCCTTGAGGGTGGCCACCTCGGCGCGGACCTGTTCGGCGGCCTTGGCCAGGACGGCGCCGTCGCCGGCCTTGACGACCACGCTCAGGTTCTGGCTGCCGAAGCCGCCGCCCGCCGAGATGGAGGTGTCGCCGATGCCCTGGAGCTTGCCGAGGGCGTCCTGGATGCGCTCCTTGACGGCGTCGGAGTGCTTGGCGTCGTCCAGGGTGACCTGGTAGGAGGCCTGGTTGGTGCCCGTACCGCCGCCGAAGGCCGCGAGGAAGCCGGAGGAGCCGACGGTGACCTGGTAGTCCTTGACGCCCTCGACGGAGGCCAGGGCCTGTTCCACCTTGCGGCTCGCCTCGTCGGAGGCGGCCAGCGAGGTACCGGCGGGCAGTTCCTGCTTGACCGTCAGGACGTCCTGCTGGCCCTGGTCGAAGAAGTTGGTCTTCAGCAGCGGGGTCATCCCGAAGGTGGCGACCAGGACCACGACCGCGATCGCGATGCTGGTCAGGCGGCGCCGGGTGGCGAAGCCCAGGACCCGTACGTAGAAGCGCTGGAGGCGGCTCTTCGCCTCCTTCTCCTCGGCCTCGCGGCGGGCCCGCTCGGGATCCTCGGAGGTGCCCTTGGGGGCGCGCAGGAACCAGTACGAGAGCACCGGGACCACCGTCAGGGAGACCAGCAGCGAGGCCAGCAGGGCGGCGGTGACGGTGAGCGAGAAGGAGCCGAAGAGCTCGCCGACCATGCCGCCGACCAGGCCGATCGGCAGGAAGACGGCGACGGTGGTGAGGGTGGAGGAGGTGACCGCGCCGGCCACCTCCTTGACGGCGGCGGTGATCGCGGCCTCGCGCTCCTCGCCGTAACCGAGGTGGCGCTTGATGTTCTCCAGGACCACGATCGAGTCGTCGACGACCCGGCCGATGGCGATGGTGAGGGCGCCCAGCGTCAGCATGTTGAGCGACAGGTCGCGGGTCCACAGCACGATCAGGGCGAGGACCACGGACAGCGGGATGGACACCGCGGTCACCAGCGTCGAGCGGATCGAGGCGAGGAAGACCAGGATCACGATCACCGCGAAGACCAGGCCGAGCAGGCCCTCGGTGGTGAGGCCGGAGATGGAGCGGGCCACGGCCGGGCCCTGGTCGCTGACGACGGTCAGCGCGGCGCCGGAGCCGAGCTGGGAGCGCAGCTCGGGGAGCTTGTCCTTGACGGCGTCGGAGATGGCGACGGCGCTGCCGTCCTTGTCCATGGTGAGGACGACGGCGAGGCTGGGCTTGCCGTCGGTGCGGGTGATGGAGTCGGCCTTGGCCGGCTCCTGCTTGACGGTGGCCACGTCGCCGAGGCGGACGACCGGCTTGCCGGGGCCGGCGGTCAGCCGGAGGTCCTCCAGCTGGGCGAGGGAGGTGTAGCCGGAGCCGACGCGGACGGTGCGGTTCTTGCCCTGCTCGTCGAAGGAGCCGGCCGGGACGGCGGCGCCGCCCGCCTTGAGTCCCTCGGCGAGGGCCGCGCCGTCGAGGCCGGCGGCGGCGAGCTTCGCGGGGTCGGGGGTGATGGTGACCTGGAGGTCGCGGACGCCTTCGACGCTGACCCGCCCGACGCCGTCGAGGTCCTCCAGGACCGGGACGACGGAACGGTTCAGCTGGTCGGCGAGGGCCTGCTGGTCCTTGTCGGAGGTGACGGCGAGGACGACGGTCGGGATGTCGTCGGTGGAGCCGGCCACGACCTGCGGGTCCACCTCGGCGGGCAGCCGGACGCGGGCCCGGTTGACGGCCTGCTGGACGTCGGCGACGAGCTGCTTGGTGCCCTCGTCGCCGTAGTCGAAGGTGGCGCGGATGAGGGCGTTGCCCTCGCTGGCGGTGGAGGTGATGCCGGTGATGCCGTCGACGCCCTTGAGGGTGTTCTCGATCGGCTCGATGACCTGCTTCTCGACCACGTCGGGCGAGGCGCCCTGGTAGGGCGCGAGCACGGAGACCATCGGCAGTTCGATGGACGGCAGCAGCTGCTGCTTGAGCTGCGGGATGGCTATGGCGCCGAAGAGCAGCGCGACGATCGACACGAGGCCGATCAGGGCTCTCTGGGCCAGGCTGAAGCGGGACAGCCAGGACATGGGCGTGGGATCTCTCTGCTGTGACGTGGGCGAGGGTCCTCCAGCCTCACCCACGCCGGACCGCGGCTGCGTCGGCCCCAGGTCCCGTCCTTATGCGCCGCATACCGCGCCCGCAGTACACCGTCCTACTGCGGGACCCGCGGCCGGCCGCCGTGCTCAGTCGGCGCGCGGGCGGACCAGGCCCGATTCGTACGCGATGACCACCAGTTGTGCCCGGTCCCGGGCTCCGAGCTTGGCCATGGCCCGGTTGACGTGCGTCTTGACGGTCAGCGGGCTGACCTCCAGGCGGGCGGCGATGCCGTCGTTGGACAGGCCCGCGGCCACCAGGACGAGGACCTCGCGCTCGCGGCCGGTCAGCGCGGCGAGCCGCTCGGCGTGGGCCGAACCGGCGGCGGGGGCGTCGCCGCGGCCGCCCTGGGCGAGGAAGCTGGCGATCAGGCCCTTGGTGGCGGCCGGGGAGAGCAGGGCCTCGCCGGCCGCCGCGACGCGGATGGCGTTCAGCAGTTCGTCGGGCTCGGCGCCCTTGCCGAGGAAGCCGGAGGCCCCGGCGCGCAGGGCCTGGACCACGTACTCGTCCACCTCGAAGGTGGTCAGCATGACGACCCGGACCCCGGACAGCTCCGGGTCCTCGCTGATCATGCGGGTGGCGGCGAGACCGTCGGTGCCGGGCATCCGGATGTCCATGAGGACGACGTCGGCGCCCCGCTCGCGGGCGAGGGCGTAGGCCTGGGCCCCGTCGGAGGCCTCTCCGACGACGCGCATGTCGGGCTCGGAGTCGACCAGCACCTTGAACGCGCTGCGCAGCAGCGCCTGGTCGTCGGCGAGCAGCACCTTGATGGGGGCTGCGCCCCGCTCCTGAGCCTGGGTCTGATCCACGCCCCGAGCGTACGCGGGCGCCGTGGCGGGCGGTCAGCCGAGGGCGAGGACGACCAGGACGGTGGTGGCGGCGGTCTCGCAGACGGCGCCGAAGACGTCGCCGGTGACCCCGTCGAAGCGGTGCACGCAGCGGCGCAGCAGGAGTTCGGCGGCGAGGAGCCCGGCGAGGACGGCGGCCGCGTGCTGTGCGGCGGCGGGCAGCCCGGCGGGGAGGGCGGCCAGGACGGCGGCGGCCAGGACGAGGGCGCCGACCTGTGCCGCCGTGCGGCGCGGGACCACGCCCGCGACCGCCGCGCCGAGTCCCCCGGGCCGGGCGGCGGGGACTCCGCGGCGGGAGGCCAGGGTCATGGCGAGGCGGGCGGTGACGGCGGCGGTCACGGCGGCGAGCGCGCCCCGGGTCCAGGAGCCGGCGTACGCGTCGGCGAGGGCGGCGACCTGGATGAGGAGGACGAAGAGGAGGGAGATGACGCCGAAGGGGCCGATGTCGGACTGCTTCATGATCCGCAGGGCGTCCTCGGCGGGCTTGGCGCTGCCGAGTCCGTCCGCGGTGTCGGCCAGCCCGTCCAGGTGGAGTCCGCGGGTCAGGGCGGCCGGGGCGGCGACGGTGACGGCGGCGGCGAGCAGGGGGCCGCCGCCGAGGAGCAGCAGGAGGACGCCGGGTACGGTGGCGAGGAGGCCGACGGCGAGGCCGGCGAGCGGGGCGCAGGCCATGCCGGTGCGGGCCGCGGGCCGGTCCCAGCGGGTGATGCGCGCGGGCAGGACGGTCAGCGTGCCGAAGGCGAAGCGGATCCCGTCGGCCAGGGTGGCGCGCTCCGCGGGCGGGAGCGGCGGTCGATCATCGGTCGAATCTGTCATCGGCGCGAACGCTACCTGCTTACGGTGAGCGGTAAATTGCTCATTACGTGTCAAATCGGGAGCGGGTGTCGTGGGTCACTGGTGGGTGCGCAACATCGTCGAGCCGGGCAAGCTCCCGTTGCTGCTCGCGCTGTTGTCGTTCGTGCTGTCGTTCCTGGTCACCCGGGTGATCACGCGGCTGATCCGGGCGGGCCGGGGCCCCTTCAAGAACATCACCCCGGGCGGCCTGCACGTCCACCACGTGGTGCCCGGCGTGGTCCTGGTGATCATCGGCGGGTTCGGGGCGGTCGGCAGCGGCGGCCACAGCTTCGGCGCGGGCCTGTCGGCCGTGCTCTTCGGGCTGGGCGCCGGGCTGGTGCTGGACGAGTTCGCGCTGATCCTGCACCTGGACGACGTCTACTGGAGCGAGCAGGGCCGCAAGAGCGTGGAGGTCGTGGTGCTGACGGCCGCGGTCGTCGCGCTGGTGCTGGGCGGGTTCCTGCCGTTCGGGGTCAACGAGCTGTCCCCCGGGGAGCGGCACAGCCGGGGGATCGTCGTCATGAACACCGCCACGAACTTCTTCCTGGCGCTGGTCGCCCTGTGGAAGGGCAAACCGCGGACGGCGGTCTTCGGGACCGTCATCCCCTTCGTGGCGCTGATCGGCGCGATCCGGCTGGCCCGGCCCGGGTCCCCGTACGCGAGGCGGTTCTACGCGAACCGGCCGCGCGCCCGGGCCAAGGCGGGGCTGCGGGCCTTCCACCACGACCGGCGCTGGGCCCGGCCGCGCCGCAGGTTCGAGAACTTCATCAGCGGACTGTCCGACCCGGAGCGGGCACGGGAGCGGGAGAAGAGCGGCGGCGGGAGCGGTCCGGGACAAGGCTGCGGATGACGTGAAGGGCCCGCCCCCGGCGGATGGATTCCACCGGGCGGGCCCTTCGCGTACGTGTCGGTGTCCGGAGTCCGGTGTGCGCGCGGGGGCGCGGTCAGCCGGGGATCAGGCCGTCGTCACTGAGCATGTCCCGGACCTCGTCGAGCGTCGCGTCCGGTGCGGGCAGGATCAGCTCGGAGGGCTCCAGGGCGTCGTCGGGCAGCGGGGTGCCCAGGCGCCGCACGGCGTCCAGCAGGGCGCCCAGCGTGCGCCGGAAGCCCGCCTCGTCGCCCGACTCCATCTCCTCCAGGAGCTCGTCGTCCAGCTTGTTCAGCTCGGCGAAGTGGCCGTCGGCCACCTTCACCTGGCCTTCCCCCATGATGCGGACAATCATGCCGGGCCCCTGTCCTACTGCTTGTCGAACCGGTGCTGGGTCTGCTGCGGCTGGGCGCTGCCCGGGGCGCCGCCCTCGATGGCCTGCTGCTGCGCGGACGGACCGCCGGCCAGCTCCGCCTTCATCCGCTGGAGCTCCAGCTCGACGTCGTTGCCGCCGGAGAGGCGGTCGAGCTCGGCCTGGATGTCGTCCTTGGAGCCGAGGCCGCTCTGGTCGTCCAGGGCGCCGGAGGCCAGCAGCTCGTCGATCGCGCCGGCGCGGGCCTGGAGCTGTGCGGTCTTGTCCTCGGCGCGCTGGATCGCCAGGCCGACGTCGCTCATCTCCTCGGAGATGCCGGAGAAGGATTCCGCGATCCGGGTCTGCGCCTGGGCGGCCGTGTAGGTGGCCTTGATGGTCTCCTTCTTCGTACGGAAGGCGTCCACCTTGGCCTGGAGGCGCTGGGCGGCCAGCGTCAGCTTCTCCTCCTCGCCCTGGAGGGTCTGGTGCTGCACCTCCAGGTCGCTGACCTGCTGCTGGAGGGAGGAACGGCGGGACAGGGCCTCGCGGGCCAGGTCCTCACGGCCCAGGGCGAGGGCCTTGCGGCCCTGGTCCTCCAGCTTCGCGGACTGGCTCTGCAGCTGGTTGAGCTGCAGCTCCAGGCGCTTGCGGGAGGTCGCCACGTCGGCCACGCCCCGGCGCACCTTCTGCAGCAGCTCCAGCTGCTTCTGGTAGGAGTAGTCGAGGGTCTCGCGCGGGTCCTCGGCCCGGTCAAGGGCCTTGTTCGCCTTCGCGCGGAAGATCATCCCCATACGCTTCATGACACCGCTCATGGGCTTCGCGCGCCCCCTTCTAGACGGACTGTGCTCCAGGTCACCGACAGGACCCACAGTACGGGCCCTGCTTCCATTACCGCACTGTTCGAGTACGGATGCGCTCCTCCTCCAGGACGAGTACCCCTGCGCCGTATCAGGCGTAAGGAGTAGGTGATCCCCGAGGGCCTCAGGAGCCTCGTACCGGGAAGACGCCCGCCGTTGCCGGATCGTTCCCCGCCGAGGTGGGCCGCCCGGCCTCGACCACGTAGGGTTGTGTCTGTGTTTGGTAGCCGCTCCTCCAAGGAAGAGAAGGCCTCCGCCACCGAAAAGGTGAGCGCCGGCCCCTCGCAGCCCCGTGACCCGCAGGCCCCCAAGGGCCGCCCGACGCCGAAGCGCGCTGTGGCACAGTCGCAGCGCAAGGCCGTCGTGGCCTCGACCGGCAACCGCAAGGAGGACGCCCGGCGGGCCCGCGAGCGCCGCCGGGAAGAGATGGCCCGCCAGCGCGAGGCGCTGGCCAACGGCGACGAGCGCTATCTGCCGACCCGTGACAAGGGCCCGGTCCGGCGCTTCGTCCGCGACTTCGTGGACTCCCGCTACTCCGTCGCCGAGATGTTCCTGCCGCTGGCCGTGATCATCCTGGTGCTGAGCATGATCCGGGTGAACTCGATCCAGACCGTCGCGCTGACGCTGTGGCTCGTCGTGATCGTCCTGATCGTCCTCGACTCCATCGGGCTGGCCTTCCGCCTCCGCAAGGCGCTGAACGAGCGCTTCCCGAACGAGCCCCGCCGCGGCGCCGTCGCCTACGGCCTGATGCGCACCCTCCAGATGCGTCGCCTGCGTCTGCCCAAGCCGCAGGTCAAGCGCGGGGAACGGCCCTGACCGGAGCGACGCCCGGAGCATCTGGGGCGTCGAAGGGGGAGGGCTTCTCGGGGGGAGCCAGGCTCTGGCTGGAGGGCCTGGGCGGACTGCGCAACGCCGTCCGCCAGGAACTCGTCGGCCGGCAGGTAGAGGAACAGATCACCCAGCGCTTCCCCGTCGGGCAGCGGCTGCGCGTCCTCGACGTCGGCATGGGCCAGGGCACCCAGGCACTGCGCCTCGCCCGCGCCGGGCACATGGTCACCGGTCTGGAACAGGACGCCGCCATGCTGGCGGTGGCCCACGCCGCGCTGGCCGCCGAGCCGGCGGGAATCCGCGACCGGGTCGAGCTGATCGAGGGCGACGGCCGGGAGACCGGCGCGCACTTCGGTCCCGGCAGCTTCGACGTGGTGCTGTGCCACGGAGTACTGATGTACGTCTCCGAGCCCGACGCCATGCTCGCCGGCCTGGCCCGGATGCTGGCGCCGGGCGGACTGCTGTCCCTGCTGGTGCGCAACGGCGACGCGCTCGCGCTGCGGCCGGGGCTGTCCGGGGACTGGTCGGGGGCCCTGGACGCCTTCGACACCGTCGACTACACGAACCGGCTGGGCCTGGAGGTACGGGCCGACCGGCTCGCCGACCTGACGGCCACCCTGTCGGGGATCGGCGCACCGCTGCACACCTGGTACGGGGTGCGGGTGTTCACCGACGGGACCGAGGCGGCGGCGGAGCTGCCGCCCGAGGAGGAGCTGGAGCTGCTCCTGGCCGCCGAGGAACGGGCCGGACGCACCGACCCCTACCGCTCGGTGGCGGCGCTGCTGCACCTGTGCGGGGTGCGGGGCTGACGCGCCGGCGGACGGAACGGAGAACCCCCGGGGCCCGCCCCGGGGGTTTCGCGCATCAGGCCTCCGCTGCCGCCTTGAGGCTCATCCGGTAGATCTCCGAGCCGTCCTCGAACAGGGTCACGCTTTCCGCGCCGCCGTCCAGGAGCTCCTTCCAGACCTCGCCGATCCAGGACTCCGCGTCCCCCTGCGTGGTGAACTCCTCCGGTTCCACCGCCGGGCTGGTCTCGCTGCCGTCGGCCGCCTCGAACCGCCACGTCCACGCCATGTCCGCCTCCGTTGCTCGTCCGCTACTCGCCTTGAGTCTGCCCGCAGACTAACCGGGCGCGCACCACTACCGGCGAAGCGAGAGGATCTCCGTGTGGAACTCACTCTCCTCGGCACCGGTACCCCCGAAGGACTGCCCCGCCCCGGCTGTCCCTGCGCCGTCTGCGCGGTCTCCGTCGGCACCCGGGCGCGCGCCGCGACCTCCGTCCTCGTCGACGGCGCACTGCTCCTCGACCTCACCCCCGGGGCGGTGCTCGCCGGGGCCCGCGCCGGGCATTCGCTGGCCGGCGTACGGCAGGTGCTGCTGACCCACCCGCACGACGGCCCGGCCGTCGAGCTGCCGCCCGGGCTGCCCGCCGCCGGACGGGTCCCCGACGGGCGGGAGCTCGCCGTGATCAGCGGGCACCGGGTGCGGGCCGTACCGATGGACGCCCCCGGCACCGGGTACGAGGTCACCGGCCCGGACGGGACCCGGCTGCTGTACCTGCCGCCCGGCGGGGCACCGGCCGGCACCGAGGGGGTACCCGCCCGGCACCCGTACGACGTGGTCCTCGCCGACGTGCTCGGCCGGCCCGAGGCCCTCGCCCGGCTGCGGTCCACCGGAGCCGTCGGCCCCGCCACCGACGTGATCGCCGTCCACCTCGACCACGACACCCCGCCCGGCCGGGAGCTGGAGCGCCGCTGCGCCGCCGCCGGGGCCCGCGCCGTCCCCGACGGCACCACGGTGACCACCGGCGACTACCACGCCGTACCGGACGTACCGCGCCGCACCCTGGTCCTGGGCGGCGCCCGCTCCGGCAAGTCCGTCGAGGCGGAGCGGCGCCTGGAGGCCTTCCCCGAGGTGACCTACGTCGCCACCGGCGGCACCCGCGACGGCGACGCGGAATGGGCCCAGCGCGTCGGCCTCCACCGCGAGCGGCGGCCCGCCCACTGGCGGACGGCCGAGACCTGCGACCTGGTGCCGCTGCTGGAGCTGCCCGGGGCGCCCCTGCTGATCGACTGCCTCGCCCTGTGGCTCACCGACGCCATGGACCGGGCCGGGGCATGGGACGACGCCGTCTGGGCGGCCGGCGGGCAGAAGGAACTCCGTGCCCGGATCGCGGACCTGGTCGCGGCGGTCCGCGCCACCCGCCGCACGGTGGTCCTCGTGAGCAACGAGGTCGGCTCCGGAGTGGTCCCCGCGACCGCCTCCGGACGGCGGTTCCGCGACGAGCTGGGCCGCCTCAACAACGCGGTGGCGGGCGAGTGCGAGCACGTCCTGCTGGTGGTCGCCGGGCAGGCCCTCGCACTCAAGGAGCCCCCGTCGTGACGGATCGACAGCCGCCCCCGAAGGAGGGCCCCGGCGGCTGTAATCTCTGGCAGATGACCACGCTGAATCTCGACGACTTCTCCGATCTGATCGAACGCCCCGACGGGGGCGTCCGGCGTGACGCCGAGGAGCGTCGTGGGCGCCTCGCCCTGCCGCCCGGCGCCCTGGGCCGGCTCGACGAGCTCGCCGAATGGCTGGCCGCCGCGCAGGGCCGGGTACCGGTCAGGCCGATCGAACGGCCCCGGGTGGTCCTGTTCGCCGCCGACCACGGCATCGCCTCCGGCGGGGTCTCCGCCCGGCCCGCGGGCAGCGCCCACGAGCTGGTGCGCGCGGTGCTCGACGGGACCAGCCCGGTCTCGATCCTGGCCGAGCGCTTCGGCGCGGGCGTCCGCGTCGTCGACGCGGGCCTGGACTGCGACCCGGGCCTGCTGCCCGAGGAAGTCGTCCGCCACCGCGTACGGCGCGGCAGCGGCCGCATCGACGTCGAGGACGCGCTCACGGCCGAGGAGGCCGAGGCCGCGCTGAAGCTCGGCATCCGCATCGCCGACGAGGAGGCCGACTCCGGCACCGACCTGGTCGTCCTCGGCGACCTCAGCGTGGGCGGCACCACCGTCGCGGCCACCCTCGTCGCCGCCCTGTGCGGCACCGACGCCTCCGTGGTCACCGGCCGGGGCGGCCTGCCGATCGACGACCTGGCCTGGATGCGCAAGTGCGCCGCCATCCGCGACTCGCTGCGCCGCGCCCGCCCGGTGCTCGGCGACCAGACGGCGCTGCTGGCGGCGGTCGGCGGCGCGGACGTCGCCGCCATCACCGGCTTCCTGCTCCAGTGCGCGGTGCGCCGTACGCCCGTCATCCTCGACGGGATCGTCTCGGCCGCCTGCGGGCTGGTCGCCCAGCGGGCCGCCTTCCGCGCCCCCGACTGGTGGCTGGCGGGGCAGAGCAGCGGGGAACCGGGCCAGGCCAAGGCACTGGACCGGATGGCACTCAACCCCGTCCTCGACCACGGCGTCACAGTGGGAGAGGGAACCGGGGCCCTGCTGGCGCTCCCCCTGGTCCAGGCGGCCGCCGCGCTCGCCGCGGAACTCCCGGAGACTTCCTCCGGAGAGGGCCCGACGGACCAGAAGACGGACTGAAAGTACCGGGCACCACGGGCCTGACCAGTCCGCAGTGCTCGTACGGCCTGCGGACCGGTGACGCCCATATCATCGCGTTTCATGGGAGAGGTCCGCTTGTCCAGCGTAGAAACCGACCGGAACAGCCTCGATCAGGCTTCCGGCAAGGGTTCCAACAACAAGAAGGAGAAGGAGAGGGAGAAGGAGCAGGCAACAGAGGCCTCCGCGAAGCCGGAGAACCGCAGGGGGACCCCTCGTTCGCGGCGCAGCGCCGCCTTCGCGGTCTGGTACCTCCGGGCCGTGACCTTCGTCAACTTCCTGAGCGCGGTGTGGCTTTCGCTCGGGCAGGACCTGCGCCGGCACAACACCGCCGACTTCTACACCCCGTACCTGCTGACGGCCGGCTTCGCCTCCGGCCTGTTCTCACTGCTGCTCGCGGTCACCATGGGACGCCGCAAGCGGGCCGCCTGGATCCTGAACCTGGTGGTCAGCGGCCTGCTGCTGCTGGCGTTCGCGGTCGCCGCCTTCGCCCCGTGCACCAGCGGCGAGTTCAGCCTGTGCTACCCGGAGTTCCGCGAGCACGCCCAGAACTGGGTCTCGCTCGCCCTGACCGCCGCCTTCGTCGGCGCCCTCCTGGTGGGCCGCCACGAGTTCTACGCCAAGGGCGACCGCTCCAACCCCAAGCTGGCCACCGCCGTCGCCGCCGTGGGCCTGCTGCTCACCTCGCTGATCGCCGCCCTCCTCGTCGGCGCCACCAACACCGACCCGGACCGGGCCGACGCCACGTTCCTGGCCCGCTGGCGCTACGGCGTGATGCGGCTGATCACCCTGGCGCCCGACGACAAGGCGTACCAGTCGATCACCACCCCCGCCTGGGTGGACGTGTTCATCAACGTCATGTCGATGCTGCTGCTGCTCGCCGTGCTGTTCGCGGCGTTCCGCTCCCGCCGCGCCGTCGACCCGATCACCCCCGAGGACGAGGAGAGGCTGCGCGCGCTCCTCGCCAAGCAGGGCGACCGCGACTCCCTCGGCTACTTCGCGCTGCGCCGCGAGAAGTCCGTCATCTGGTCCCCGACCGGCAAGGCCGCCGTCACCTACCGCGTCGTCGGCGGGGTCTCGCTGGCCTCCGGCGACCCCATCGGCGACCCCGAGGCCTGGCCCGGCGCCATCGAGCCCTGGCTGGCCGAGGCCCGCGAGCACGGCTGGGTGCCCGCCGTCATGGGTGCCTCCGAGGAGGCCGGACAGATCTACGCCCGGCACGGGCTGGACGCCCTGGAGCTCGGTGACGAGGCCATCGTCGAAACCGACGAGTTCACGCTGGAGGGCCGCGCCATGCGCACCGTCCGGCAGGCCTACAACCGCGTCAAGCGGGCCGGCTACACCGTCCGCATCCGCCGCCACGCCGACATCCCCGCCGACGAGATGGCCGTCCTGCTCCAGCGCGCCGACGACTGGCGCGACGGCGCGACCGAGCGCGGCTTCTCCATGGCCCTGGGGCGCCTGGGCGACCCCGACGACGGCCAGTGCGTGATGCTGGAGTGCACCGACGGCAACGGCGACCTGCGCGCCGTGCTCTCCTTCGTCCCGTGGGGCCCCAAGGGCCTGTCCCTGGACCTGATGCGGCGTGACCGTGACTCCGAGAACGGCCTGATGGAGTTCATGGTCATCGAACTCCTGGAACGCTCGAAGGAGATCGGCGTCACACAGGTCTCACTGAACTTCGCCATGTTCCGTTCCGTCTTCGAGCGGGGGTCCAAGCTCGGCGCGGGACCGGTGCTGCGCATGTGGCGCTCGCTGCTGAGCTTCTTCTCCCGCTGGTGGCAGATCGAGTCCCTCTACCGGGCCAACGCCAAATACCGCCCGATCTGGGAGCCGCGGTTCATGCTCTTCGAGAAGAGTTCCGACCTGCTGCGCATCGGAATCGCGGCGGGCCGGGCCGAGGGCTTCCTGGAGGCGCCCGGCCTGCCGAAGTGGCTGCACCGCAGACATCTGGAGACGATTCGTTGACGTCGTGGACGACGGCCTCACCGCGGCGGTTCGCCCGCCGCGAGTGGGGCCCCCTGTTCTGGACCCTCAGGGACGCACTCGTCCGCGACAAGTGGCGCGCCGTCCCGATGACCATCGGCGCGGTCTGCCTCACCTCGGTCTTCCAGATCGTGCAGAACACGCACTGGGGCTTCCAGCCCGTCCAGAACCTCGGGTCCGTCAAGGCCGTCGATCCCCTGTGGCTCGCGCTGCTGCGCACGCCGCTCTCCCTCTTCGTCCCCGCCCTCGACCTCCCCGTGTGGGGGGCGCTCGCGCAGATCCTGCTGGTCTTCGGCATCGCAGAGATCTGCATCGGCTGGTGGCGCACCCTGCTGATCGGCTACATCGCCACCCTCGCCGGCACCACCTACGCCCGCATCGGGCTCTCCCTCGGCCCCGACCACCCCTTCGGCCTGCCGGTGACGGACCGCGTCGTCAACGACACCGGCCCGTCGGCGGCGGTGGTCGGCCTGGCCCTGTACGTGTGCTGGCGCTACCGGGCCTACTTCACCGGCACCCTGGTGATCCTCGTGATGATCGGCGAGGTGCTCGTCAAGGA
>NZ_JZWV01000200.1 GCF_000966975.1 Streptomyces katrae
GTGCTCGTCAAGGACAACCTCGCCGGCAAGGAACACCTCGCGGCCATCGCCGCCGTCATGGCGGTGTGCGTGGTCCGCGCGAAGTGGGGGCCGCCACGGTCCCGCGCCCCGCTGGGGGTCCGCACGCCGGCGGCCCCGCCGCCGGCTCGGAGGCAGCCGCCGGCTCGGACGCAGCCGCCTCGGACGCAGCCGCCGGGCGGGCCGCGGCCTCCGGAACCCCCGTGTCCCCCTTCCACCGGGACCGCCTGAGGCCTTGGGGGGCTGTACGGGGCCGCCCTGCGACCCGGCGGGTCTTGGGGGGCTGACGTCCTCGCCCCGGTGCCGCCCGGTACCGCCCGACGCCGGACCGGCGAAGCGCGAGCCCGTACCGTATCCGGGTGACGACCACAGACCTCGGGCCCGGGCCCTTCCCCACCGGGCGGCAGTGGATGCGGGCCCACCCGCTCGCCACCGACGCCGTGCTGGCGCTCGGGGCACTGGTCTCCATGCTCCTCGGGTCCTTCGTCGACCCGCACGGCCCCCTCGGGCCCACCTTCCGCACCCGCGCCCCCGAACCGGTCTCGCTGCTGCTGATGCTGCTCGGCGCGGCCGCCCTGGTCTTCCGCCGCCGCAGCCCGCGCACCGTCCTCGCCGTCACCTGCGGGCTGACCCTGGTGGAACTGGCCACCGGCGAGCCCCGGGCGCCCGTCGCGATGAGCGCCGTGATCGCCCTCTACACGGTGGCCGCCCGCACCGACCGGCCCACCACCTGGCGGACCGGCCTGCTGACGATGGCGGGCCTGACCGGGGTGGCCATGCTGGCCGGACCGCTGCCCTGGTACGCGCAGGAGAACATCGGCATCTTCGCCTGGACCGGCATGGCCGCGGCCGCCGGCGACGCGGTCCGCAGCCGCCGGGCCTTCGTCGACGCCATCCGGGAACGGGCCGAACGCGCCGAACGCACCCGCGAGGAGGAGGCCCGGCGCCGGGTCGCGGAGGAACGGCTGCGCATCGCCCGGGACCTGCACGACGTGGTGGCCCACCACATCGCCCTGGTCAATGTCCAGGCGGGGGTGGCCGCGCACGTCATGGACAAGCGGCCCGACCAGGCCAAGGAGGCCCTGGCCCACGTACGGGACGCGAGCCGGTCCGCCCTGAACGAACTCCGGGCGACGGTCGGCCTGCTGCGCCAGTCCGGCGACCCGGAGGCCCCGACGGAACCCGCGCCGGGACTGGCCGTACTGGACGAACTCCTCGACACCTTCCGGCACGCGGGCCTGCCGGTCGATGCCACCGTCCAGCTGGGGACGGAGGCGGAGGCGCTGCCCGCCGCCGTGGACCTGGCGGCGTACCGGGTGATCCAGGAGGCCCTGACCAACGTCCGCAAGCACGCGGGCCCGGGCGCACAGGCCCAGGTCAGCGTGGTCCGGGTGGGGGCCTCGGTGGAGGTCACCGTCCTGGACGACGGCGGCGACTCCGCCGACTCCTCCCCCGCCCCCGCTCCCCCGGGCGGCGGCCACGGCCACCTCGGCATGCGCGAACGCGCGGGCGCCCTCGGCGGCTCCTGCTTCACGGGCCCCAGGTACGGCGGCGGCTACCGGGTCCACGCCATCCTGCCGGTGTAGCCCTCGCGGCCCGGGCCCGCCTTTGCCCCC
>NZ_JZWV01001411.1 GCF_000966975.1 Streptomyces katrae
GGGGAGGGAGCCACTGCCTCGGATCCGGCCGCTGTGCGCCCTCGTCCCGGCCCGCTCCGGCGCGCACGCCCGGAGCCGCGCCGGGTTCCTCGTACGAAGTGACAACGACTTTCGGCCGGACGCCCGATGACGGGTCCTCAGGTGGCCCCGGCGTCCTCGGTAGGCTCGCGATCACCCCGGGAGCCCCGGGGGCCATGGAACCGCACCCACCGAGCCGAGGAGCAACGTGCCCCTGTCCGCGAACCGCCGTCCCCTGAACCGCCGTCTGGCCGTCGGCGCCGCCCTGCTGGCCGTGGTCGCGGGCGCGGCCCCCGTCACCGCCGCCCACGCCGCCGGCGCCCCCTCCCCCGAGGCCCTGCGCGCCACCGGGCCGGCTCTGCCGGCGCCCGACATGGAGGCCGTCGACCAGGCGCTCCGCAACACCCTCGCCGCCGGCGCCCCGGGCGCGCTGGCCAGGATCAGCGAGGGCGGCCGCGCGCTGAGCGCGACGGAGGGCGTGAGCGACAAGGTGACCGGCGCGGCCATGGACACCCGGGCCCGCTTCCGGATCGGCAGTGTCACCAAGACGTTCTCGACCGTCGTGCTGCTCCAGCTGGTGGACGAGAAGAAGATCGAGCTGGACACCCCGGTCAACCACTACCTGCCGGGGCTGCTGCCCGATGACCGGATCACGGTGCGCCACCTGCTGACCCACCGCAGCGGGCTGTCGGACTACACGAACGCCATGTTCGACAAGACCGTCCCCGGTTTCGAGGCCGTCCGGAACAAGGTCTTCACCTACCGGGAGCTGGTGGACCTGTCGCTGGCCGAGCCCAGGACGGGCGAGCCGGGGGCCGCCTACCAGTACTCGAACACCAATTTCGTGGTCGTCGGCATGCTCATCGAGAAGGCCACGGGCAAGCCGGTGGCCAAGGAGTACGAGCGCCGCATCATCAAGCCGCTGAAGCTGCGCGACACCTCGTACGTGCACCCCGGCACGCAGATCGCGGGGCTGCACACCCACGGCTACCTCACCCCGGACGAGGCCGGCGCCCCGCTGGTCGACTCCACCGAGCAGACCGTGTCCTGGGCCCAGTCGGCCGGTGCGATGATCTCCAGCCCGGCGGACCTCAGCACCTTCATGTCCGCGCTGGTGGGCGGCCGGCTGGTGGCGCCGCAGCTGCTGGACCAGATGCTGACGATGACCCCGACCGACGCGGCCGGCACCCGTTTCTACGGGCTGGGCCTGCGCCGGTACGACCTGTCCTGCGGCACCTCGGTGTACGGGCACACGGGCACCGTCCAGGGCTTCTACACCTACGCGTTCACCACCCGCGACGGCAGGCGCAGCGTGACGGCCATGGCGAACACCTCGAACCGGGGCGTCGCGAACACGGCGCTCGGCGCCACCCTGGAGGGGGCGTTCTGCGGCAAGAAGCCGGCCGCCGCCGCGCAGGCCCGCGGCTTCGCCTCCGCCCCGGCCGACGTGGACCTGCCGGAGCGCCACGCCCGCTGAGGCCCTCCCCGCCGGGAGCCCGTCGCCCGTGCCCGCCGTCCGTGGCCCTCGTCGCCGCGGCTACGCCCCGGCGGCCGGCTCCCGGCGGTACGCGCGGTACACGAGGGCGGCGCAGCTCACCCAGGCCGTGGCGAGGAGCCAGCCGCCGAGCACGTCGGAGAGCCAGTGCACGCCGAGGTAGACGCGGCTCAGGCCCACAGCGGCCCCCCACAGGGCGATCAGCGCGACGGTGGCGGTCCTGAAGGGGCCCGGGGAGCCGCGCAGGGTGAGGGCGGCGATCACGAGCCCCGCGGTCAGGGCCCCGGTCGTGGCGTGGCCGGACGGGAAGGACCAGTTCGCTGCGTGGGTGGCCCAGTCGGCTGCCGGGGGCCTCGGGCGGGCGAACAGTTCCATCAGCGCGCGCCGCACGGCCTGTCCGAGGGCGAGGCAGAGCGCGAGCCCGGCCACGGCCGTGAGCCGCTGCCGGACGGTGCGGCCGGCGTACAGGCCGGCCAGCACGACCAGGGCGTACGGCCAGCCCCCCGTGCCGGTCGCCGTGACGGCCCGGGCCACGGCCAGGGCGGCGGGCGGCCGGTGGCCGAGGGACCAGGCGTGCGGGCCGGTGTCGAAGGGCAGGGGGCCGACCGGTGCCAGGGCCACCCACAGGGCGAGCAGCGCGAACGCGGCAGCGGCGACGGGGGCGGCCCAGGCGGCGGCACGGACGTGCCGGGGGCGCCCCTGCCGTCTTCCCTCGGGGCGGTTTCGGCCATGCGCGCGCTGCCTCTCGCGGGTCCGGCGGGGGCGGGGCGGGCGGGGTCCCAACCGGCTGCCCCGCTTACGGTTCCACCGCACTGTAACCGTGACCGGCGGGGCGGCAGGGACGGGAGAGGATGGGAGTGTCCGTGGCGGGAGTCCCCGTCAGAGGGTGACCCAGTAGCGGCGCTTGGGCCCGATCAGGGTCTCGCGCACGTCTTCCAGGACGCCGCCGGCCCCTTCGATGGTGCGCACCGAGGGCTCGTTGCCGGGGTCGCAGGTCAGCAGGACCCGGTCCATGCCCATCAGCCGGGCCTCGTGGAGGACCTGTCCCAGCGCCCACCCGGCCAGGCCGCGGCGGCGCGCCGAGGGGCGGACGCTGTAGCCGATGTGGCCGCCCGCGTCGAGGAGGAAGGCGTTGAGGTAGTGCCGCAGGTCGATGGCGCCCAGGTAGGTGTCGCCCTCGGCGATCCACCAGTACGTGGCGTGGACGCGGCCCTGTTCGACCGCCGCCGTGCGGTCCGCCTGGCGGCGCAGGCGCTCGGTCCAGGCGGCGAACCCCTCGGCGCTCTCCACGTCGTCGGCGGAGCCGAGTCCGGCGCCGTCCATGTGGGCGTCGGGGCCCCACTCCGCCTGCGCGTCGAGCCAGGAGGAGTGCAGGTGCGGGGAGGGGGCGATCAGTTCGGGCATACCCCCGACCGTAACAGTCCGATCATCGGAGTATTCAGCGCCTTCAGCTCCGCCGGCTTCGCCCACCCCGGCGGACCCGGCCGGAGACCGATCGGATAGTTTGCCATCCGTTTACCCGACGGCACCGAAACGCCCGCGCCCCCAGGAGCTCCCGCATGCCCCACCCCATACGCCGCCCCGCACGGACGGCCGTACTGGCCGCCGCCGCGCTGCTGGCGGTACCCGCCCTGGCGGCCTGCGACAGCGGCGCCAAGGCCCCGGCGGCGCTGAAG
>NZ_JZWV01001412.1 GCF_000966975.1 Streptomyces katrae
GGGCCGCCGCCCCCCGCCGCCCCGGCGCCGGCGCCACCTCGAACCGGCGCGCGTAACGGGCGATCCCCACCAGCAGCGCCGCGAACACCGGCAGCCACACCACCCGCGCCGCGATCCAGCCCGGGCCGTCGGGCGCCGTCGTCAGCCCGGCCACCGCACCGCCGGAGAACGAGGCCGGGGCGGCCGCCGCCAGCATCGCCGTCTGGTGCCAGCACAGGACCGTCATCGCCGACAGGTTGACCACCACCACCGGCGCCCACAGCGCCGGCCGCTCCAGCAGCCGCGCCAGCCGGTCCCGCAGC
>NZ_JZWV01001413.1 GCF_000966975.1 Streptomyces katrae
AGGATCGCGGCACCCGACTGGGCCGAGGCCAGCGCCAGGACCAGCAGCGACGGCGGGTGCGAGTTGGTCCGCGCCGCACCCGGCACCCCGACCATCGAGGCCGGGTAGTGGAACACCGCCAGCAGCACCGCGAACAGCGCGGCCCCGCCCGCCAGCAGCAGCCACGCCCCGCGCCGCCCGATCCGCCGCTCGCCCCACGCGACGCCCAGCTGATAGGCGAACAGCCAGCCCGGCAGGACGTTCAGCACGGACAACCAGGACGGCACCGAACCGGCGAACGGCCCGTACCGCAGGAAGTCCACCACCGCGACCGACACCAGCAGCGGAGCCGCCGCCCAGCCGCCCAGCCGGCCCGCCGCCCGGACGCAGTACGGGGTCAGCGCCGTCACCACGGCATACACCCCGACGAACCACAACGGCTGGACCACCAGGGTCGCCCCCGTCCGCAGCGTGGTCTCCGGAACCCCCGCCGCGTACAGCACCGGCGCGGCCAGCGCCCACACGGCCGTCACCCCCAGCACCGGCCGCCCCAGCCGCACCATCCGCCCCTTAAGCCAGGCCCCGGTCGAGCCCGTCCGACGGCGGAAGGAGAGCACCGAGGCATAGCCGCCGACCAGGAAGAAGACACCGAGCATCTGGAGCACCCAGCTCGCCGGGGCGAGGGCGCCGACGGCCGACAGCGGACTGGCGTTGTGCAGGCCGCCCTCCGCGTCCAGGGTGAATCCGCCGAGCAGCCAGTGCCCGGTCGGCACCGCCAGCAGGGCCAGCGCCCGCAGCCCGTCGACCGCCCGGTCCCGGTGGGCGGGCGTCCGCCTCTCGATCCGGTCCGCGGCCCGCCGCAGCGCGGCCCCCGCTCCCGCCCCGGCCCCCGCCGGCGCGGCCCTGAAGAGCGTCCTCCCGAAGCGGCGCATGCCCTGTCCCCTCTCTCCTCGTGACGGAGAGGAAGGTAGGAATCAGGTACCCGGCGGCACGTCCCACCCGGGAGCCAAGCCGTGTGTCATACCCCGGTAGGGGGTGGAGGAGACGGACGGGCGGACGTGCGCCACAGGACCGGCCCGCCGGCCCGCCTCACTTCTGGGCGTGCTGCCCCAGGTAGAACAGCAGCATCACGAACGCGGCGAACACGTGCGTGCCGGCGATGTAGAAGAAGGCGCGCAGCGCGACGCCCTTCGCCTTCCACTTCTCCTGCTCGGCGGCCGCCCGCTTCCCGGGGCCGCCGCGCTCCTGGCCGTCGTCCGTCATGACCACCGGTCTCCCTCGACGCTCTCGCACAACCCCGCGAGTCTAGGGGGTGTCCGGAGTGCCCGCGGAGCCCGCCCCGCCCGGCCCGCTACCCCGAGTCGCCCGGGCGGACCAGCCCCGCCTCGTAGGCGAAGATCACCGCCTGGGCCCGGTCGCGCAGGTCCAGCTTGCCCAGCACCCGCCCGATGTGGGTCTTGACCGTCTGCTCCGCCAGCACCAGGTGCGCGGCGATCTCCTGGTTCGACAGCCCCCGCGCGATCAGCTCCAGCACCTCCGTCTCGCGCGGGGTCAGACCGTTCAGCCGCAGCGCCGGATCCTTGCGCGGCGCCGGCCGCTGCCGTACGAAGTCCGCGATCAGCCGGCGCGTCACCGAGGGAGCCAGCAGCGCCTCGCCCGAGGCCACCACCCGGACCGCCGCGATCAGGTCGGCGGGCGGGGCGTCCTTCAGCAGGAACCCGGACGCGCCCGCGCGCAGCGCCTCGTACACGTAGTCGTCGATGTCGAAGGTGGTCAGCATCAGCACCTTCGGCCGGTGCGTCACCCCCGGCGGCGGCTCCAGGACCTCCCGGGCCGCCGAGAGCCCGTCCAGCTCCGGCATCCGGACGTCCATCAGCACCACGTCCGGGTGCAGGGTCCGCGCGAGCCGTACGCCCTCCCGGCCGTCGGGCGCCTCGCCCACCACGTCGATGTCGGCCTGCGCCGACAGCAGCGCGGCGAACCCCGCCCGCACCATGGCCTGGTCGTCGACGATGATCACTCGGATGGTCAACTGGAGTCCTCGGTCCGGGAGGCGAGCGGCAGCCGGGCGGCGACCCGGAAACCGCCCTCGGGCAGCGGGCCCGCGTCCAGGGTCCCGCCGGTCAACCGTACGCGCTCGCGCATCCCCACCAGACCGTGCCCCGTGCCCGCGCCCGCACCCTCCAGCGCCTCCGCCTCCTCCGGCGCCGGGCCGTTGACAACCAGCACGAGCACCACCCCCTCCTCCGCGGAGTGCGTCACCGACACCCGGGTCCGCGCCCCCGGCGCGTGCCGCACCACGTTCGCCAGGGCCTCCTGCACGATGCGGTACGCCGACAGGTCCACGGCCGGATCCGCCCGTGCCGCCTCCGCCACGCCCGAGGCCAGGGACAGCTCCACCGGCTGCCCGGCCCGTACGGTCGCCTCCACCAGCTGCTGGATCCGGGCGACCCCGGGCTGCGGCG
>NZ_JZWV01001414.1 GCF_000966975.1 Streptomyces katrae
GCCGCATCTCGCCCAGCGACTCGCGCGCGCTCGCCGCGATCGCCGCGAACTCCTCGCGCACCGGCTCCTCCATCCCCGGCAGCCGGTACGGAGCGGAGTCGGCCTGCACGGTGATCACCGACATGTGGTGGGCCACCACGTCGTGCAACTCCCGTGCGATGCGCGCCCGTTCCTCCAGCAGCGTGCGCCGCGCCCGCTCCGCCTCGCTGATGCTCTCCTGCTCCGCGATCCGCTGCTGGGCGTCGCCCAGCCCGCGCAGCGCACCGGTCAGCGCCAGCATGACACCGCCCAGCACGAACAGCAGGGCCACGGTGTCCGTGACCCCGCCCGGCGCGAAGAACCCGAGGACCACCCCCACCGCCCCGGTCGCCAGCCATACCCCGACCAGGGTCCGCACCGACTCCCGCAGCCCCAGGCAGGCCATCAGCACCAGGTAGCCGACGATCTCCATCGGCGGCCACGGCCACGGCCGCCCCGCCACACCGTCGGCGGAGGCCAGCAGCACCGCCCCGAGCAGGTCGGCCGCCAGCACCGCCGCCCAGGCCGGCACCGGCCGGGTCACCGCCAGCAGCAGCGGCACCGTCTGCGCCACGCCCAGCGCCCCCGCCCATCCGCCGCCCAGCCGGTAGTCGTTGGTCAGCACCGCGATCGTGACCGGCAGCAGGACCACCACGAACACGGCCGCCACGGCGAAGGGCGCCATCCGCTGCCACCGGCGCGGCGCCCGGGCCAGCAGCGGTTCGCCGGGCCGGGCGGGGGTGCGCAGCGCCACGGACAGCTGCGCGAACCGCCCGGCGGCCTCCCGCCGGGCGGTTCGCGCTCCGGGGGTCTTACGGGCACGGCCGGGGAAGCCGGGGAAGCGCGGAGTGAACCTCATGATCCGCCAGCCTAAGCGCCGGTGCCGCGAAGGGGCGGATAGTCTGCACGCCGTCGGACGACGACGTCCGCACGGCGCACGAGGGGACCGGTACGACGCATGGGCGGGGCAGCCGCACTCGAGAAACTGGTGCCGGTCCTGCTGGCCTTCGGCGGCGGGGTCCTGCTCGCCCGCCGCAAGACCGTGCCGGCGGAGGCCTCCAAGGCCTTCTCCGACTACGCCTTCCTCTTCGCCGTCCCCTGCTACCTCTTCGGCAACATCTACGCCGCCGACCTGGGCGCCCTGTTCGACTGGCGGGCCATCGGCGGCTACGCGGCCGCCGCCGCCCTCGCCGTACTCGCCGTGGTCCTCGGCGCCGCCGCCTGCGGCATACGGGAGCCCCGGGCGGTGGCCCTGCGTGTGATGGCCGGGGTCCAGGTCAACACCGCCTACTTCGCCGTCCCCGTCTTCATCACCTTCTTCGGGACGGCCGCCCCGATCTTCCCGGTGCTGCTGTTCCAGGTGTGCGTGCTCTCCCTCGTGGTGATCGCCCTCATGGAACTGGGCCGCGCGGGCGACGGCGGCCCCGGCACCCGGCTCTCCCGGGCCCTGGCCGCCTCCCTCGCCACCCCGCTCGTCCTGGCCTGCAACGCGGGCATCCTGCTCAACCTGCTGTCGGTGCACGTCCCCAAGGTGCTCCTCGACGGGGCCGCCTTCGTCGGCGACAGCGCCTCGCCGGTGGCCCTGTTCGCCCTCGGCCTGCACCTGGGCGGGGCGGGCCTGGGCGTCCGCGACACCACCCGGGAGGAGGCCGCCCTGATCGCCTTCAAGTGCCTGGCCTTCCCCCTGCTGGCCTGGGCGGTGTGCGCGGGGCTCTTCGGGGTACGGGGCCCGTGGCTGGCCTACCTCGTGCTGATCGCCGCGATGCCGACCCCGCAGAACCTCTTCATCTTCGCCCAGCGCTACGACATAGGGGTCGACCTCTCCGCCTCCGTCGTGGTCAAGAGCTCGGTGGTCTCCCTCCTGCTCCTGCCGCTCTGGCTCCAGACCGTCGCCGCCTGACGCGGCGCCGTGCGGCCTCGTTCCCCCCGGGGGGCTCTGCTCGTTGAGCGGGTATGGAGCTGCTGCCGATGATCGCGGCGCCGGGGGTCGGCGAACGGGCCGACGCCGCGGCCGATGCCGCCTGCCACCTCTACGACGCCGTCGCCCCCTGGAACGCCGGCGGGCCGGGCGGATGGAGCCGGACCGCGGCCGAGGACGCCGCCGAGACGATCGAGACCACCGCGCACGCCCTCGCGCACATCCACCCGCGCGCCGAGATCATCCTGGCGCCCGTCCACGCGGCCCTCGCCGATCTGCGCCGTCAGCTCGAACTGCCCCCGGCCGATCCGCTGACCGCCGGGGGGCTCCCGACGACCCCCCGGACGGTCGGCAACCCGCGCCGGACCCGCTGGGTGCGCGTGCTCACTCCGCCCGCACCCCGGCGACCGCCGACTGGTACAGCTTCCTGATCTCCGCGCCGAAGTAGGCGCTGTACGAGGTGTCGGCCGTGGGCCCGCCGGTCTCCCAGCCGCCGATCACCCCCACCACGTCGCCGGTCGCGGTGTCCTCGTCGAAGCGGGTGATGAACGGGCCGCCGCTGGTCCCGCCCGGGTAGCCGGTGCAGTCGATCCGCAGGAACGATCCCGGGCTCCCCGGGTCGGTGCTGGTGAACTTGGTCGTCTTGTTGACGCACGCGCGGGGGCGCGGCGCGGCCGCGGGGTGGCCGATGAGGAGGACCTTGGGGTGGTTGAAGGTGGCCCCGGTGACGAGCCGGTTCGCCCCGACCACGTCCTCGACCTCCTCACCGTCGGCGTCCGGCCCGACCTGGGCGAAGGCCACGTCGAGGGTGGCGGCCTTCGCGGCGCCCTCGGTGCGGTAGCGGGAGGCGATCCACACCTTCGAGCGGCCCGCCGCGTCCCGCAGGACCGGGAACATCCCGTACGGGCGCGGGTTGGCGCGCGTGTACTGCGGGACGAAGGCGATCTGGCGGGTGTCGCTGCCGAGCAGGCAGTGCGCCGCGCTGAGCACCATGTTGCGGCCGGGGGAGGAGACCACGCTGGCGGTGCAGAAGTAGGCGCCGGAGCCCTGCATCACGAACATCCGGCCGACGACCGGGATCCCGTCGAAGTCCTGCCCCACCCCCGGCGTGGCGGTCGGGACCACCGGCGCGGGCAGCAGGGACGGGGAGGGGGAGGCCGCCGGGGCCGGGGGAGCGGGCGAGGCCGCGC
>NZ_JZWV01001415.1 GCF_000966975.1 Streptomyces katrae
CTTCGCCGGCACCGGCGGCGCGGCCCTCGCGCTGCCGCTCATGGGCGCCGCAGGGGCGCACGCCGCCGCTCCGGCCGCGGCCACCCCGGCCGCCGCGCCCGTCCAGGCCCCGGCCGCGTTCCGGACGGCCGCCCCCGCCGTCACCCCCGCCGCCGCCCCGTCCGTCTACACGGTCGTGTCCGGCGACTGCCTCTGGACCATCGCCGCCGAGCGCGGCCTCTCCGGCGGCTGGGAGCGGCTGTACGCCGACAACCGCGAGGCCGTCGGCGACGACCCGTCCCTCATCCACCCGGGCCTGCGCCTGACCCTCGGCGGACAGGGCGCCGCCGCCCCCAAGACGTCTGGGGCGCCCGCCGAGGAATCCTCGAGCGGGACTCCGGCGCCCGGCGAGGACGCGGCCGGGGCCGCCCCGGCCGAGGACGACGGCGCCGGCTCGGCCGCCTCCGCCGGCTCCGGCGGCGTGCCGCTGAAGGGCTCCGCCGCCCCGTCCCGCGGAATGAAGCAGTCCGCGCCCGCCGCCCAGTCCGCGCCCGCGAGCGCCGCCGGGTTCGTCGCCCCCGTCAGCGGCGGCATCTCCACCCAGTACCGCACGCCCGGCGCCATGTGGTCCTCCGGTTACCACACCGGCGTCGACTTCATCGCGAGCACCGGCACCACCGTCCGGGCCGTGGGTGCGGGCACCGTGGTTTCCGCAGGCTGGGGCGGTGCCTACGGCAACCAGGTCGTCATCCGGCACGCCGACGGCAAGTACTCCCAGTACGGCCACCTCTCCCAGCTGAACGTCTCCGCGGGCCAGACCGTCACCGCCGGCCAGAGCATCGGCCTCTCCGGTGCCACCGGCAACGTCACCGGCCCGCACCTCCACTTCGAGATCCGCACGGGCCCGTCCTACGGCTCCGACATCGACCCGCTGGCCTACCTCCGCTCGAAGGGCGTCAGCGTCTGACGGCCGCCCCGGCGGCGGAGCGCCGGCACACGTGGGGCCGGGACCCGAGGGGGGTCCCGGCCCCACGTGTACTTATTCCTTATCCCCCGCGTGGTATAGATCACGGTCCGTCAAGCCCTCATTACGTTGGCGTAGGTTGGGGACGGGGGTGAAGGATGGGTTCCCGTGGCAGCGACGAAGACGACACTCAAGACCATCGGCTCGTACGCGGCGATCGGGGACAGCTTCACCGAAGGCGTGGGGGACCCGGGACCCGGGGATTCGTATCTCGGCTGGGCGGACAGGCTCGCCGTACTCCTGGCGGATCAGCGCGACGAGCACGACTTCCGGTACGCGAACCTGGCGGTACGCGGCAAGGTGCTCGACCAGATCGTGGAGGAGCAGGTTCCCCGGGCCAAGGAACTGGCCCCGGACTTCGTCTCCTTCTGTGCGGGCGGCAACGACATCATCCGCCCCGGCAGTGACCCCGACGACGTGGCCGAGCGCTTCGAGGCGGCCGTGGCCGACCTCACCGGCGCCGTCGGCCTCGTCATGATCACCACCGGCTTCGACACCCGGGGCGTTCCCGTCCTCAAGCACCTGCGCGGCAAGATCGCGACGTACAACGTCCACGTGCGCGCCATCGCCGACCGCTACGGCTGCCCGGTGCTCGACCTCTGGTCGCTGAAGACCGTACAGGACCGCCGCGCCTGGGACGGCGACCGCCTCCACCTCTCGCCCGAGGGCCACACCCGCGTCGCCCTGCGCGCCGCGCAGGTCCTCGGCTACGAGGTCCCGGCCGATCCCGACCAGCCCTGGCCGCCGGCCGCGCCCCGCGGCTCCGTCGACGTCACCCGGGACAACATCCAGTGGGCGCGCGAGCACCTCGTGCCCTGGATCGGGCGGCGCCTGCGCGGCGAGTCCTCCGGCGACAACGTCGAGGCGAAGCGCCCGGACCTGCTCCCGCTGTAGCCCCGTGGCCGGGCCCGGCACCCCAGCCGGTCCCGGCCACCGCTCCGCCCGCGCGGCGGGACACCGCCGGGACACCGCGGGCGGAATCCTGGGAACCCGGTGCGCGTTGGGATGGTCGTGGGCGTACCCCGCCCCACCCCACCCGCACTACCCAGGAGGCGCCTTGACCGGCTCCCTTCCCCTGCGTCCCCGGCTGCGCGCCCTGCGGCCCGAAGCCTTCGGCGCGGATCCGTCCGGCGCACGGCTGGAGCGCATCCTGCGCTCGCCGAACTTCGCCGACGGCGTCTTCCAGAACCCGGTGGGGGCCCGGACCAGGCCTGCCGGCTCGATGCTGGAGTTCGCCAAGATCTACTTCCACAAGGAGCAGCGGATCCGGCGCAACCCCGGCGCGCCGATCCCCGTCTACCCCACCACCCTCGCCGAGCTGGCCAAGCCGCCGGCGAGCGGACTGCGCCTGACCTGGATGGGGCACTCCAGCGTCCTCGCCGAGATCGACGGCCGCCGCGTGCTCTTCGACCCCGTCTGGGGCGAGCGCTGCTCCCCCTTCCCCTTCGCCGGCCCCAGGCGCCTGCACCCCGTGCCGGTACCGCTGGCCTCCCTGGGCGAGGTCGACGTCGTGGTCATCTCCCACGACCACTACGACCACCTCGACCTGCCCACCATCAAGGCCCTGGCCGGCACCGGCACGGTCTTCGCCGTCCCGCTGGGCGTCGGCGCGCACCTGGAGCACTGGGGCGTCGCCCCGGGCCGGCTGCGCGAGCTGGACTGGAACGAGACCACCGAGGTCGCCGGCCTCTCCCTGACGGCCACCCCGGCCCGCCACTTCTGCGGCCGCGGCCTGCGCAATCAGCAGTTCACCCTGTGGGCCTCCTGGGTGGTCGCGGGCGAGGAGCACCGGATCTTCCACAGCGGGGACACCGGCTACTTCCCCGGCTTCAAGGAGATCGGCGCCGAGCACGGCCCCTTCGACGCCACGATGATCCAGATCGGGGCCTACTCGGAGTACTGGCCCGACATCCACATGACCCCCGAGGAGGGCATGCGGGCCCACCTCGACCTCCAGGGCGGCGCCCCGTCCGGCACGATGCTGCCGATCCACTGGGGCACCTTCAACCTGGCCCCGCACCCGTGGGACGAGCCCGGCGAGGGCACGGTGGCCGCCGCCGGATCCGCCGGCGCGGCCGTCGCCCTCCCCATCCCGGGCCAGCCCT
>NZ_JZWV01001416.1 GCF_000966975.1 Streptomyces katrae
GTGCTGTTCCCCGTGCCGTTCCGTGTCCTGTCGCATGGGAAGAGCCTCGCCCGCTCCGAGCACCGAATCCAGTTCACGTTCCTTACGCGATCCATAAGCTGAGCCGATGCTCGACGTACGCCGCCTGAGGCTCCTGCGTGAACTCGCCCGCCGCGGCACCATCGCCGCCGTGGCCGAAGCCCTCGCCTACAGCCCCTCCGCCGTCTCCCAGCAGCTCGCCGTCCTGGAGCGCGAGGCCGGACTGCCGCTGCTGGAGCGCACCGGCCGCCGGGTCCGGCTCACCCCGGCCGCCCAGAACCTGGTCGGGCACGCCGAGGCGGTGCTGGAGCGGCTGGAACAGGCCGACGCCGACCTCGCCGAGGCCCGCAGCGGCCTCGCCGGGGTACTGCGCATCGGGGCCTTCCCCACCGCGACCCGCGCCCTCGTCCCCGCCGCCCTGGTCGACCTGGCCCGGCGCCACCCGGCGCTGGAGCCGATGGTCCACGAGACCGACCCGGCGGCGGTCGCCCACGCGCTGCGGGCCGGGGACCTGGACGTGGCCCTGGTCCACGAGTACGACTTCGTCCCCGCGGCCCCCGAGCCGGGACTGGCCACCCGGCCGCTGTACGGGGAGGCGATGTACCTGGCCGCCCCGCGCCCCGAGGCGGCACCCGCCGCGGGGCCCGGAACGGCCGGCCACGACCAGGGCGAGGTCCTGCGGGGCCACCGGGACGCGCCCTGGATCACCGCCACTCCCGGCACCCTCTGCCACGCCATGACCCTGCGCGCCTGCCAGGCCGCCGGGTTCACCCCGCGCGTCCGGCACCGCGTCGACGAGTTCGCCACCGTCCTCGCGCTGGTCGCGGCCGGCCAGGGGGTGGCCGTCGTACCGCAGCTCGGGGTGACCGGCCCCCCGGACCCCGCGGTCGCCCTGACCCGCCTCCACATGGAACGCCGCACCAAGATCGCCTTCCGCAGCGGAGCCGGCGCCCACCCCGCCGTGGCGGCCTTCGCCGCCTCCCTCCGGGCCGCCGTACCGCAGGATCTGGCCGAGCCGCGCGCCGGTACGTGACACAACTCCCGTACCGCACGCCGCCCGTGTACGTTCGGTGATCCAGACCGATCCGATCAGAACGGGGTACGACGTGACACATCGCGTACGAGGAGTCATCGCGCGCAGCAAGGGCGCACCGGTGGAGACGACCACGATCCTCGTGCCCGACCCGGGCCCGGGCGAAGCCCTGGTCAAGGTCCAGGCCTGCGGGGTCTGTCACACCGACCTGCATTACCGGGAGGGCGGGATCAATGACGAGTTCCCCTTCCTCCTCGGCCACGAGGCGGCCGGCGTCGTCGAGTCCGTCGGCCCGGACGTCACCTCCGTCGCCCCGGGCGACTTCGTGGTCCTCAACTGGCGTGCGGTGTGCGGCACCTGCCGGGCCTGCAAGCGCGGACGCCCCTGGTACTGCTTCGCCACGCACAACGCCACCCAGCCCATGACCCTGGAGGACGGCACCCCCCTCTCCCCGGCGCTGGGCATCGGGGCCTTCGCGGAGAAGACCCTCGTCGCCGCCGGCCAGTGCACCAAGGTCGACCCGGCCGCCTCGCCCGCCGCCGCGGGGCTCCTGGGCTGCGGGGTGATGGCCGGCCTCGGCGCCGCCCTGAACACCGGCAACGTCGGGCGCGGCGACTCGGTCGCCGTCATCGGCTGCGGGGGAGTGGGCAACGCGGCCGTCGCCGGCGCCCGGCTGGCCGGCGCATCGAAGATCATCGCCGTGGACCTGGACGACCGGAAGCTGGAGTGGGCGCGCGGACTCGGCGCCACCCACACCGTCAACGGGCGCGCGCAGGACGTGGTCAAGGCGATCCAGGAGCTGACCGGGGGCAACGGCGCGGACGTGGTCATCGAGGCCGTCGGCCGCCCCGAGACCTACCAGCAGGCCTTCTACGCCCGGGACCTGGCCGGCACCGTGGTGCTGGTCGGCGTACCGACGCCGGAGATGAAGCTCGAACTCCCGTTCCTCGACGTCTTCGGCCGGGGCGGCGCCCTCAAGTCCTCCTGGTACGGCGACTGCCTGCCCGAACGCGACTTCCCCCTGCTGATCGACCTCTACCTCCAGGGCCGGCTCGACCTCGACGCCTTCGTCTCCGAGACCATTCCGCTCGACGGGGTCGAGGAGGCCTTCGCCCGCATGGAGCGCGGCGAGGTCCTCCGCTCGGTGGTCGAGTTCTGACCGGCTGACCCGCGGAAGCGTTCCGTAGACTCGGCCGGACCGCACACCTCCGCCCACCCCGGCCGCGACCCGGCCGGGGCCCCGGCGGAGGCCCGGGACCTGTCGGCTCGTTCCCGTCGCCGCTCTCCGGGCGACGACGGGAACGCGCCGACAGGCCCCCCACAGCCCAGGAGCCGTCCGTGACCCGCCAGCGCAGCCACAGCTACCGCCAGCCCGGTGTCGTCCTCACCGACCACCACTTCACCGTGCCGCTCGACCACGCCCGCCCCGACGGGGAGCACATCGAGCTCTACGCGCGCGAGACCGTGGCGACCGGCAAGGACCCCGAGCGGCTGCCCTGGCTGCTCTACCTGGAGGGCGGCCCGGGCTTCGGGGCGCGGCGCTTCACCGGACGGGAGGCCTGGCTGGAGCGGGCCCTCGCCGACTACCGGGTCCTCCTCCTCGACCAGCGCGGAACCGGCCGCTCCACCCCGGCCAACCGGCAGACGCTGCCCCTGCGCGGCACCCCCGCCCAGCAGGCCGACTACCTCGCCCACTTCCGCGCCGACTCCATCGTCCGCGACGCCGAGAGCATCCGCCGCACCCTGACCGGCGGCGCGCCCTGGACCGTGCTCGGCCAGAGCTTCGGCGGGTTCTGCACCACCCACTACCTCTCCACCGCCCCCGAGGGCCTCACCGCCGCCCTGATCACCGGCGGCCTGCCCGCCCTCGACGCCACCGCGACCGAGGTCTACGAGGCCGCGTACCCCCGCGTCGAACGCAAGAACCTCGCCCACTACGCCCGCTACCCCATGGACGTCGAGCGCGCCCGCCGCATCGCCGCCCACCTCGCCGAGCGGCCCGCCGAACTCCCGGGCGGCCACCGGCTCACGAC
>NZ_JZWV01001417.1 GCF_000966975.1 Streptomyces katrae
GCTCACGACGGAAGCCTTCCAGTCCCTCGGCCTGCTCCTCGGCACCGGCGACGGCAGCCACCAGCTCCACTACCTCCTGGAGAACGCCTTCGTCACCACCGCCTCGGGCCCCGCCCTCTCCGACACCTTCCTCGAAACGGCCCGCGCCCACCTCTCCTTCGCCGGCCACCGCCGCCCACCCGCGCTTCGACGCGGCGAAGACCCTCGCCGGCGCCGACCCCCTCCTGTTCACCGGCGAGACCATCCACCCCTGGCACTTCACCACCGACCCCGCCCTGGCCCCCCTGCGCGAAACGGCCGAACTCCTGGCGGCCCGCACGGGCTGGCAGCCTCTCTACGACCCGGCACGCCTCGCCGCCAACGAGGTCCCGGTCGCGGCGGCCGTCTACCACGACGACATGTACGTGGACACCGCGCACTCCCTGCGCACGGCCCGTGCGATCCGCGGCCTGCGCACCTGGGTCACGGACGAGTACGAACACGACGGCGTCCGCGCGGGCGGCCCCCACGTCCTGGACCGCCTGCTGACCCTCCTCGACGACTAGGGCGTTTCCTTCGGATCACCTCGCTGACCAGATGAAGA
>NZ_JZWV01001418.1 GCF_000966975.1 Streptomyces katrae
GAGGAAGGGCGGGGCGGGGAGGCGGCTCCGCGCAGCGGTCAGCGGGTCAGACGCGGCACAGCAGCTCACCGTTCAGCACCGAGAACCACGCGTCCGGCTCGGCCCCCCACGCCCGCCACGCGCCCGCGACCCGGGACAGGTCGTCCTTCGTCGCGTGCCCCCCACCCACGGCGGCCTCCGCGTACGAAGACGCGGTCGTCCGGTCCGCCCACAGCGCGGACCACCACGTCACCTCCTCCGGCGTCGCATAGCACCACGCCGTCGCCGTCGCCCGTACCTCCGTGAAGCCCGCCGCCCGGGCCCACGACAGCAGCCGCCGCCCGGCATCCGGTTCGCCGCCGTTCGCGCGGGCCACCCGGTGGTACAGGTCCTGCCACTCCTCCAGGCCCGGCGTCGCCGGGTACCAGGTCATCGCCGCGTAGTCGGCGTCGCGCACCGCCACGATCCCGCCCGGCCGGCACACCCGCCGCATCTCCCGCAGTGCCTGTACCGGGTCGCCGACGTGCTGCAGCACCTGGTGGGCGTGGACCACGTCGAAGCTGTCGTCGGGGAATTCCAGCGCGTGGACGTCCGCCACCGCGAAGTCCACGGCCCCCTCCAGCCCCCGCTCCGCCGCGTACGCGGCCGCCGAATCCAGGACGTCCGCCGCCGCGTCCACCGCCGTGACCCGGCCGCCCGGGGCCACCAGTTCCGCCAGGTCCGCGGTGATGGTGCCCGGCCCGCAGCCCACGTCCAGCACCCGCATGCCCGGCCGCAGCTCACCGATCAGGTAGGCGGCCGAGTTGGCGGCGGTGCGCCAGCGGTGCGAGCGCAGGACCGACTCGTGGTGGCCGTGCGTGTAGACGGCCGTCTCGTGGGCGTTGCTCATGGCGGGCTCCTCCGCGTCCTCGAAGTGTCGAAGTGCTGTGGTGATCACCGTAGGGGATCCGACCGTCATCTGAGATATGCGTTTTGACATGTGGACACCATCCCTGCCTGCCAAGGGGATTGGCGGGGTCGGTGGCAGGGCAGTGCAGGGACGAGGAGAGTGGGCCGCAGGGGAGCCGCAGGACCGGAGCCCCGTCACCGAGGGCGGTGAGGACGATGCCGGAGACCCTGCTGGAACAGCACGCCGCGGCGCTGCGGCTCTTCGGTGAGCGGGTACGGGCCGTCGCGGACGGCCAGTGGGGTGCGCCGACGCCCTGCACCGAGTGGACCGTGCGGGACCTGGTCAACCACGTCACCGGAGAGCAGCTCTGGACGGTGCCGCTGGTCACGGAGGGCCGGACGGTGGCGGAGGTCGGGGACGCCCTCTCCGGCGATCTGCTCGGCGGGGATCCGGCGGGGGCCTGGGAACGGGCCGCGGCCGCCGCCCGGGCGGCCTTCGCCGCGCCCGGGGCGCTGGAGCGCACGGTCGTGCTCTCGTACGGGCCGACGCGCGCGGCGGCGTACTGCGCGGAGCTGACCGCCGACTGCGTCGTCCACGCCTGGGACCTCTCACGGGGCATCGGCGCGGACGACCGGCTGCCGGACGGGCTCGTCGAGTTCTCCCTCAAGGAGGTCATGCCGTACGCCGACGGCCTCGCCGCGAGCGGCCTGTTCGCCGCGCCGCTGGAGGTGCCGGCCGGGGCGGACGCGCAGACCAGGCTGCTGGCGCTGCTGGGGAGGCGCGGATGACGGGCCGGGCGGGGACGCCGTACGGACCACGCGGACGGATGGCGGGATAGCGGGCATTGCAGTGGAAATAATCGTATAAAGGGCACGTCGATCGACGGCCGCGGTCGTGGCGGCGGCGCCGTCGGCGGCAGCCGTGGCGGCACCGGGCAGCGGGAAGGCGGGCACGTGGCGGGGATGGCGGAGGGGACGACGCAAGGGACGGCCGGGGCCGGGGTGTGGCGCCTGGCGCCGGAGGGGCGCGGACCGGTCAGGTACGGTCCGCCGGCCCCCGAGCCCGGCCTGCCGGTGCTGCCGGAGCTGAAGGTCGTCCTCGCCGGGGCGGCGGACCGGGCCGCACCCGAGCCCCCGGGCGGCGGGGAACCCGTACGGGAGGCCGCCTGCCGGCACTGGGCGCGGCGCGGCCTCGCCACCGAGCCGGAGTACGTGGCCGCCGGGCCGGGCGCGCCGGCCCTGCTGCTCGCGCTGCTCGGCGCGTACGGCGGTGACGTGATGCTGCCCCGCCCCTGTCCCGCCTGGTGGACCCCTCAGGTCCGGCTGCTGGGACGGCGCGCCTACCACGTGCCCACTCCGGCCGAGTGCGGCGGCGTACCGGACCCGTACGCCCTGCTGGAGACCGTACGGCGGGTGCGCGCCGAGGGCGGCGACCCGCGCGTGCTCCTCCTGTCGGTGGCCGACGACCCGACCGGCACCGTGCCGCCGCCCGAGATGCTGCGCGAGGCCTGCGAGGCGGCCGACGCCGCCGGGCTGTTCGTGGTCAGCGACGAGAGCTGGCGCGACACCGTCCACCGGCCGCACGACACGCTCGTGCTGAGCCCCGCCGAGATGCTGCCGGACACGGCCGCCGTGCTGGTGGACCTGTCCGGCTCGCTGTTGCCCGGCGGCTGGCCCGCGGCCGTGGCCCGCTTCCCCGCCACCCCGCGCGGCACCTGGCTGCGCGCCCGCACCCTCGACATCCTCACGGCCACCGGAGCACTGCCCGCGGGCCCGGTCGCCGTGGCCGCCGCGCACGCGCTGGAGGAGCCGGACGCCGTCGCCGGGCGGGCCTACGCGGCGGCGGCCCTGCACGGCGCGGTGGCGGCGGCCGCACACCGGGAGCTGCTCGCCGCCGGGGCGTTCGCCCGGCCCCCGCAGGCCGGACGCCACCTGTACGCGGACCTCGCCCCGCTGCGCGCGGGCCTGGCCCGGCACGGGGTGGGCGACGCGATGGAACTGGAGGACTGGCTCGGCGCCCGGCTGGGCTCGCCGACGCCCGGCGGGCAGCGGTTCGCGGACGAACTGGGCGCCCTCAGGGTCCGGCTGTCGACCGGACCGCTGCTGGGCTCCACCCCGCAGGAACGGCTCGCCGCGCTCGGCTCCCGCGAGCCGCTGGAGCTGCCGCACGTCCGGGGCGCCCTCGACCTGCTCGGCTCGGTACTGGCC
>NZ_JZWV01001419.1 GCF_000966975.1 Streptomyces katrae
CCGGAAGGGCGGGATGACATCGGCGGGGCCTCGGTTTCACGTGCTTCGGGGGTGTGCGGTTCGGCGTCCCCGGCGGAACGGTATCCGCACGCCTGCACAGATACCGTCCGCCCGGCCCCGGTTCACCCGTCGCCGGGCGCTGTCTTGAGCGGTCGAACAGGCCGCGGCCGCCCCCATGACCTCGTCAAGTCCCCCCACGCACAAGGGGCCCACGGTGTCGTGCACCGCGTGTCAGGGGCGCCCTCGGCCGTCTCTCCTTGATCAGGATTTGGCCTGTTCCTGGTCTTGTGTTCGGTTCCGGCGTCCCCCGTTCGTCCGCCCGTCAGAGCCCCGTGAGGTGTTCGGGGCGGATCGGGGTCCGGTCGAGTGCCAGGCCGGTCGCGTCGCGGATGGCGGCGACGACGGCCGGGGTGGAGGACAAGGTGGGGGCCTCGCCGATGCCGTGGACACCGTACGGGGCGTTCGGGTCGGCCAGTTCCAGGTAGTCGACCGGGATGGTCGGCGTGTCGAGGATCGTCGGGATCAGGTAGTCGGTGAAGGAGGGGTTACGCACCTTCGCGGTCTTCGGGTCGACGATGATCTCCTCCATCACCGCGACGCCCAGCCCCTGGGTGGTTCCGCCCTGGATCTGGCCGACGACCGACAGCGGGTTGATCGCCTTGCCGACGTCCTGTGCGCAGGCGAGCTCGACGACCTTCACCAGGCCGAGTTCGGTGTCGACCTCCACGACCGCCCGGTGTGCGGCGAAGGAGTACTGGACGTGGCCGTTGCCCTGCCCGGTGACCAGGTCGAAGGCCTCGGTGGGCCGGTGGCGCCACTCCGCCTCCACTTCCACGGCCTCGTCCCCCAGGACGTCGGTGACGGCGGCGAGCACCTCGCCGTCCTCGGTGACGACCTTGCCGCCCGCCAGGCGCAGCCCGGCCCCCGCCCAAGCCGGGTGGCCGGCGCCGAACTTGCGCCGCCCGATCTCCAGGACCTTCTCGCGGACGAGCTCGCAGGAGTTCTTCACGGAGCCGCCGGTCATGTAGGTCTGGCGGCCGGCGGAGGTCGAACCGGCCGATCCCACCTGGGTGTCGGCGGGGTGGATGGTGACCCGGTCGACGCCCAGCTCGGTGCGGGCGATCTGCGCGTGGATGGTGACGCCGCCCTGGCCGACCTCCGCCATCGCGGTGTGGACCATCGCGACGGCCTCGCCGCCCATGACCTCCAGGCGCACGCGGGCGGTGGAGTAGTCGTCGAAGCCCTCGGAGAAGCCGACGTTCTTGATGCCGACGGCGTAGCCGACACCGCGGACGATGCCCTCGCCGTGGGTGGTGTTGGACAGGCCGCCGGGGAGGGCGCGCACGTCGGTCTCGCCGTCGGAGGTCTCCCACTGGCGCCGGGGCGGCAGCGGGCGGTCCTTGACGCGGCGCAGCAGCTCGGCGACGGGGGCCGGGTGGTCGACCCGCTGGCCGGTGGGCATGATCGTGCCCTGTTCCATGGCGTTGAGCCGGCGGAACTCGACCGGGTCCATGTCCAGCTTCGCCGCGAGCTTGTCCATCTGGGCCTCGTACGCGAAGCAGGCCTGGACGGCGCCGAAGCCGCGCATCGCGCCGCAGGGCGGGTTGTTGGTGTAGAGGCCGATCGCCTCGATGTCCACGTCGTCGACGACGTACGGGCCCACGGCGAGGGAGGCCGCGTTGCCGACGACCGAGGCCGTGGAGGAGGCGTAGGCGCCGCCGTCGAGCACGATCCTGCACTTCATGTGCGTGAGCTTGCCCTCCCTGGTGGCGCCGTGCTCGTACCGGAGCTTCGCCGGGTGGCGGTGCACGTGGCCGAAGAAGGACTCGAAGCGGTTGTAGACCATCTTGACCGGCTTGCCGGTGCGCAGGGCGAGGACGGGGGCGAGGATCTGCATCGAGATGTCCTCGCGGCCGCCGAAGGCGCCGCCGACTCCGGCCATCGTCATGCGGACCTTCTCCTC
>NZ_JZWV01001420.1 GCF_000966975.1 Streptomyces katrae
GTGACGATGACCTCGGCGCGCAGGGCGGCCGCGTCCGCGTCGCCGCGGACGATGGGCTGGCGGTGCACGATGTTGGGGTGCGGGACGTGGGAGGCGTGGTGGTCCTCGCGGTCCTCGTGGACGAGGACGGCGTCGGGTGCGGTGGCCGAGGCCTCGTCCGTGACGAGGGGCAGCTCGCGGTACTCGACGCGGATCTTCGCGGCGGCGCGGCGGGCGGTCTCGGGGTGGTCGGCGGCCACGACGGCGACCGGTTCCCCGTGGTGGCGGACCTTGCGGTGGGCCAGGACCGGGGTGTCCCGGAACTCCATGCCGTAGTACTTCACCGGGGCCGGCAGGTCCTCGTACGTCAGCACGGCGTGGACGCCGGGCACGGTCAGGGCCTCGGCGGTGTCGATGGACACGATCTCGGCGTGCGCGACGGTGGAGCGCAGGATCTGGCCCCACAG
>NZ_JZWV01001421.1 GCF_000966975.1 Streptomyces katrae
CCTTGAGGGTGCCGTCCGGGCGGAGCGTGGACTCGCCGATGCCGCCCTTGGCGGTCCGGGAGCCCTGGGTGACGTCCGTGGGGATTCCGGTGGTGGTTCGAGCCATGATCAGACCGCCTCTTCCTGACGCGCTGGGTGTTCCTGTCGCTTCTGGTGCTTCTGGTGCTTCTGTTGCTTCTGGTGCTTCTGTTGCTTGGTGCCGCGACCCCCGTGCCGGGCCCCGTCCGTGCCTGCGCCTCGGCCCGTGTGGCCCGAAACCGCCGTACCGGCCGGATGCGCAGAAGTAGACAGCGCGTCCAGGCCACCGAGGCAGTCACGGAACACTCAGAACCTGCGCTCCGTCACCTGTGGAAGAGCGTGCTTTCCCCTGCCCCCGACCCGTTGAGCTGCGGCGATCCGGGTGGTACAGATGCCTGGCGGGAGAGGGTGGTGATCATGAGGCTGCGTGAACTTCTGGACGCCGACGAGCTGGGACTGGTGCTGCTCGTCGGCCGGGACGGCGACGATGACGGCGGCGGCAGTGACGGCGGCGGTGACGGTGACGGCGTACTCGATCGCGTCGTACGGGCCGTCCCGACCCTCGACCTGGCCGACCCGGGCCGGTTCCTCCACGGCGGGGAACTCGTCCTCAGCGAACTCGCCTGGTGGCGCGGGGACGGGGACGCCGAGCCGTTCGTGACCGCCCTCGCCCGGGCAGGCGTCACGGCCCTCGCCGCCGGGGAGGCCGCGCACGGATTCGTCCCGGACGACCTCGTCCGGGCATGCCGGCGCCACGGCCTGCCCCTCGTCGCCGTGAGACCGGAGACCCCGTTCACCGCGGTCACCGAGCACGTCCTGCGGCGGCTGCCCGGCCGGCACGTCGCCGACCTGGCCGCCCTGGTGGAACGCCACCGGCGGCTCCTCACCGACCGGACCTCCGCCCCGGACTCCGTCCTGGAACTCGTCCGGCAGACCCTGGGCGTGGCGGTGCGGGTCCTGTCCGTGACGGGACGCCAGATCGCCGGATGCCGGCCCGTACCGCACGCGAGGACGGCGGCGGCACTGGCGGCGCGGTACCTCGCCGCGCGCCGTTCGGGCGAGCCCTCTCCCCACCGGGTCACGGTCGGGAACCGGATCTACTCCCTGGTCGAGGTGGGCGGGCCCGGCGGGCCGGCGGCGCCGGGCGGTGCGGCGGAGTTCGGCGACTGGCTCCTCGTCGTGGAGGCCGACACCTCGCTCTGGCCAGCCCGTGAGACGGAACTCCTCGACCGGACCGTCGAACTGCTCGCCGACGCCCGGTCGGTCCACGAGCGGGCGAAGGCCGCCCTCCACGACCTGGCCCGGCGCCTGCTCGACCTCCTGCACAGCCGGGTTCCGGCCGAGGAGATCCCCGTCCGGCTGAGCGCCACCGCGCAGGCCCTGGTCAGCCGGGTGTCGCACTGGCCGCCCTGCCAGTTCGTGGTCGCCGAGGGAATCCGGCAGGGCGGTGGCCCGGTCCCGGCCGCGGCCCTGCGCGTCCTGCTGGAGGAGGCACTGCTCCGGCCGGACGGCCCCGTACGGGTGTCACCGCAGGACATCGCCGCCACGACCGACGGAGACCGGGCCGTCCTCCTCGTCCTGGTACCCGTGCCCGCGCCCGGCGCACCCCTCGGACCGGCCGTCGACTGCGCCGCCCTGCAGCGTGGCCTCGGCGCGGCGCTCGCCCGCTGGCTCGGCCCCGAGGACCGGATCGGCGTGGGGGTGAGCGCCCCGGTGGAAACCCCCGCGAGCGCACGCCGTGCGCTCGACGAGGCCCGCACCGGGCTGCGTGCCGCCCTGAACGCCGGGCAGCCGGTGGCCGTGCGCGGCCCGGACGACCTCACCGCGCACGTCCTGTCGCTGCTGCCCCTGGTTCCGGCCGAGACCCTGCACGGCTTCGCCGCCCGCCTCCTCGGTCCGCTGCGGGATCACGACAGCCGGCACCGCACCGAGTTGCTGCACACGCTCAGGACGTTCCTCGAATGCGACGCGTCCTGGACCCGGTGCGCCGCCGAACTCCGGCTCCACGTCAACTCCCTGCGCCGGCGCATGGCCCGCATCGAACAGCTCACGGGCCGCGACCTCGCCTCCCTCGAAACCCGCCTCGACTTCCTGGCGGCCCTGAGGATCGCGCGGACCGCCTGACGGCCGCGCCACGCGGGCGGGCACGGCCGGGCCGGCCGCCTCGGTGTGACCATGATCTCCGGCCGGGCCCTCCGGTGCCGTGCGAGGGTGTGATCATGACTGTCGAACCCAGCGCATTCGTCGAGCGGCTGCCGATCGGAGAGCGGATCCCGCTGCCCGAGGGCGGCGTCCCCTTCGCGGAGATCTTCCCCTACGAGGGCGACATACGGATCAAGGAACTGGACGCTCCCGTCCTGCCCGAGCCGCCGCGGGACGGCGAGGGCGGCCGCCCGTGCCACGGCTGCCAGGACGACGGGGCACCGGTCCTGTGGAGCGACGAGCACTGGAAGGTGCGCGGCTTCGCCGAACCGGAGGGCGTGCCCGCGCAGGTCATGCTCCTGCCCCGGGAGCACGGCGACCTCGCCGACCTGCCCCCCGCGCGCGCGGCCGAGCTCGGCGGGATGCTGCAGCGCGTCGAGCGGGCCGTCATGGCGCTGGGCGGGATCGGCCGGGTGCACGTCAACCGGTGGGGCGACGGCGGCTCGCACTTCCACGTGTGGTTCATCGCCCGCCCGGCCGGAATGCTGCAACTGCGGGGCACCTGCCTGCCGTTGTGGGGCGACGTGCTGCCGAAGGTGCCCCTGGAGGAGTGGGAGGAGACCAACCGGCGCATTGCCCTGGCCCTCGCCGGGGAAGGCGGTACGGCGCACGTCGGGCCGGCTTCCTGACCCTCCTCGACGGCGTTGTGGGCACCCGCGCCGCCTCCGGCCCGCGGTGCGGGCCGGAGGCCGGGGGGGGGCGGGGTTCCGCCGCGCCTGGTGTCAGGTGAGCTTCACGGCGTCGGGGTTCTCCTTCAGCCAGGCGCGCACCGCCTGCTGCTCCTTGCCCTTGCCGGTCTGCTGGATCTTCGCCTCCAGCCCCGTGAGCTGCGGCTCGGTGAGCTTGAACTCGCGC
>NZ_JZWV01001422.1 GCF_000966975.1 Streptomyces katrae
TCGGTGAGCTTGAACTCGCGCAGCCAGCGCGCCACCTCGGGCTCGTCCTCGGCGAATCCCTTGCGGGCGAGGGTGTGGATGCCGTCGCCCTTGCCCCAGGCACCCTTGGGGTCTTCGAGCTTGGTCAGCTGGTAGGAGGAGTACGCCCAGTGCGGGGACCACAGCACGACGGCGACCGGCTCCCGCTTCTCGTAGGCCCGCTTCAGCTCGGCGAGCATGCCGGGCGTCGATCCGTCGACGACCCGGTACTCGCCGTCCAGGCCGTACTCCTTGAGCACCTCGTCCTTGAGGATCGACATCTCGCCGGCGCTCGGCTCGATGCCGATGATCCTGCCCTTGAACCGGTCGGACTTGCCCTTGAGGTCGGCGAGGGAGCGCACGTCCTTCACGTACGAGGGGACGGACAGCTCCAGCGAGGTCGGGCCGTACCAGGAGCCGAGGTCCTCCAGCCGGTTCCCGTACTTCTGCCAGTACTGGGCGTGGGTGACGGGCAGCCAGGAGTCGGTCTGGAAGTCGATGCCGCCGCCGGCGAGGCCGGTGTAGAGCGCCCCGGCCTCCAGCTGGCGGGCGTCTACCTTGAAGCCGCGCTCCTCCAGGAGTTCCTTCCAGAGGAAGGTGGAGGCGATGCCCTCGTCCCAGGGGATGTAGCCGAGCGAGAGGGTGCGGCCCTTGCCGGTGTTCCCGGCGCCGGCCGGGCCGCCGTCCCGGCCGTCACCGGGTCCGGAGAGGGCGTTGAGGGTACCCGCGGCCAGGGCGAGGACGGCGACCCCGGCGACGGCGTGGACGGGCTGGGGGCGGTGGCTCCACAGCCGGGCCGCGCCGCCGGCGGCGGACCGGGCCGAGGCCAGGGCGCGCCGGCCGAGCGGGGAGACCTGGCGGCCCAGGGCGCCGGTCATCCGGTCGAGGTACATGGCCAGGATCACGATGGAGAGGCCGGCTTCGAAACCGAGGCCGATGTCCACGTTGCCGATGGCCCGGTAGACGGCGCCGCCGAGCCCGCCGCCGCCGACCATGCCGGCGATGACCACCATGGACAGGCCCAGCATGATGACCTGGTTGACGCCGGCCATGATCGTGGGCAGGGCGAGGGGCAGCTGGAGGCGGAGCAGGACCTCGCGCGGGGCGGTGCCGAAGGCCTCGGCGGCCTCGACGAGTTCGCCGTCGACCTGGCGGATGCCGAGCTCGGTCATCCGCACCCCCGGCGGCAGCGAGAAGACGATGGTGGCGATGATCCCGGGGACGACGCCCACGCCGAAGAAGACGACGCCGGGGATCAGGTAGACCATGGCCGGCATGGTCTGCATGAAGTCCAGCGCGGGGCGCAGCACGGCGCTGATCCGGTCGGAGCGCGCGGCGAGCACGCCGAGCGGGACGGCGACCACCAGGGTGACGAGGGTCGCGACCAGGACCAGGGCCAGGGTGGACATGGCCTCGGACCACAGGCCGAGGGAGTCGACGAGCGCGAGGCCGGCGAAGGCGAGCAGGCCGGCGAGGAGGCCGCGCAGCCACCAGGCGGCGACGGCCAGGATCCCCGCGAGGAGCAGCGGGGCGGGAGCCGACAGCGCCGCTTCGATGCCGTCGTCGAGACCGGTGACGAGGGAGCCGATGGCGTCGAACAGCCAGGAGAGGTGGCGCTGGAGGAAGCCGACGGCGCTGTCGGCCCAGGCGCCGAGGTGCAGGCGGGGCATCAGGCGGCCACCTCCGTGCAGCGCACCGCGGGCCGCTGCTCGTCGCCGATGAAGCGGACGAGGCGGCCCTGCGGCACGGCGCCGACGACGGTGCCGTCCGCCGCGGTGACGGCCACCGGGTGGGGCACGCGGACGCTGACGGCGCACACGTCGGCGAGCGGGGTGTCGGCGCTCACCGTGGGGCAGCCGCACAGGTCGGCGCCCGCCGGGGCCGGGGCCATGACGGCGTCGGCCGTGAGCACGCGCGAGCGGTCGACGTCCTGGACGAAGGAGGCCACGTAGTCGTCGGCGGGACGGGTGAGGATGTCCTCGGCGGTGCCCTGCTGGACGATGCGGCCGTCGCGCATGACGGCGACGGCGTCGCCGAGGCGCATGGCCTCGTTGAGGTCGTGGGTGATGAAGACGATGGTCTTCTTCAGGGTGCGCTGGAGTTCGAGGAGCTGGTCCTGCATGTCGCGGCGGATCAGCGGGTCGAGGGCGCTGAAGGACTCGTCCATGAGGAGGAGGTCGGCCTCGGTGGCCAGGGCGCGGGCCAGCCCCACGCGCTGCTGCATCCCGCCGGACAGCTCGTCGGGCCAGGACTTCTCCCAGCCGCCGAGCCCGCACAGTTCCAGGGCCTCCGCGGCCCTGCGCTCGCGCTCGGCCCGGGGGACGCCCTGGACCTCCAGTCCGTAGCCGGCGTTCTCCAGGACGTTGCGGTGCGGGAACAGCGCGAAGTGCTGGAAGACCATGCTGATCCTGGTGGAGCGGACGCGGCGCAGCTCGCGGGGGTCGAGGGCGGTGAGGTCCTGGCCGTCGAACAGGACGCGCCCGGAGGTGGGCTCGAGGAGTCCGTTGAGCATGCGCAGCAGGGTGGACTTGCCGGATCCCGACAGGCCCATGACGACGAAGATCTGTCCCGGTTCCACTCTGAACGAGACGTCGATCACGGCGGCCGTCGTACCGTCGGCGCGCAACGCCGCCCGGTCTGCGCCTTCCTCGAG
>NZ_JZWV01001423.1 GCF_000966975.1 Streptomyces katrae
CCCGGTCTGCGCCTTCCTCGAGCGCGCGGACCGTTGCCGCCGCTTCGCCGGGGTTCCCTCCGAACACCTTGTACACGTGCTCGGTCTGGAGCGTGGACACATACACCTCACGGTTCGTACCGGAACGGCACGCCGCCTCCGGGGGGACCGGGAGGCGGCGTGCCGTGGAGCGGGACGGGATCGGCCCGCGTGCACCCCGCGCCGGCCCAAAGGCCCGGAAGGCGGGGTTCCGCTCCAGCGGCCCCCCTGCCCGGCATTCACCCGAGCAAACACAAAGGTGAGCCAGCTCACGCGGCAGCGCTG
>NZ_JZWV01001424.1 GCF_000966975.1 Streptomyces katrae
TCCAGCACCGCCCCGCGCAGCCCGAGCCGCCACAGCGCCAGCAGCACCGCCAGCGCGCGCGGCCCCGGCCGTACCGCCACCCCGACGGTGTCCCCGGCCCGCAGCCCGCGCGCGTGCAGGGCGGCCGCGAACGCGTCGGCCAGTTACCCGGGTGGCCCCGCCGCGGGCGGCGGTGAGCACGGCCGGCCGCTCGGGCCGGGCGCGCAGCGCGTGATCCAGTCGGTCCAGCATCAGCGGGGGTCGTCCGTTCCGTGCGTGCCACTGCCCTGGTCCAGGTACCAGCGGGCGGTTCCGGTGAGCCCGTAGGCGCGCAGCCGGCGGGTGGAGTTCTCCACGACCATGCCCCGGCAGCGGGAGATCCGGTCGGTGTGGCGGCGGACCGCGTTCAGGAACAGCCGGTCCGTCGGCGAGGGCCGCCGCGGCATCCCGCCCACGGCCAGGTACAGCTCGGCGGTGATCGCCATGTTGTTCCCCGCGTGCATCCGGTACGGGGCCCGGTAGCCGTGCCGTCGCGCGTGCTGCGGCCGCAGCCGCCCGAACAGCGCGGCCAGCCCGACCAGTCCGGCGAACGCCGCCCGGCCCAGCGGCCCGTGCTCGTCGCGCCGCGCCGTGATCCGGCCGCACACCAGCCCGGGCCGCGCCGCAAGCGCCGCGCGCGCCGCACCCGCCCAGCCGGGACCCGGCAGGCAGTCGGCGTCCGTCCGGGCCAGCAGCGTCGCCCCGCGCGCGATCGCGTACCGGAAGCCGGTGTCCACCGCCGAACCGACCCCCTTCTCCGGCTCCTCGATCACCTCCACCGGGAACGGCGCCCGCGCCGCGAACTCCCGCGCGATGGCGCCCGTCGCGTCCTTGGAGGCGTTGTCGACTACCAGCAGGGTGAAGTCCCGGTCCCGCTGCGCGGCCAGCGCCCGCAGCGTCCCGCCGAGCCGCGCCGCCTCCTCGTGCGCGGGCACCACCACCCACAGGGGCGCCCCGCTCACGACTTCTCCCAGACCATCGTCATGATGCTGATCCCGCCGCCCAGCCCGACGAACAGCACCCGCTCCCCGGAGTCCAGTTCACCGAATATCCGGTCCAGCTGCACGCCGATGCTCGCGCTCGCCACGTTGCCCAGCTCGGGCACCGTCACCACCAGCTTGTCCTGGGGGACCCCGGTCAGCTCCGCGAACCGCTCCAGGTACGGCACCGTCACCTGGTGCACGAGGACCTTCGAGAACCCGTCCCAGCCCATGCCGGTGCGGTGCAGCGTCCGGTCGATGACGGCGGTGCCCGCCTTCTCGAAGACCCCGCGCAGTTCGTGCCCGTCACCCTGGAAGTAGGTGTACGCGTCCCCGCGCGGGTGCCGCGAGCCGCCGCCCGGGATACCGCCGACCTCCCAGTGCTCCGAATGCGTCTCGCCGTCCACGTCCAGGATCCCGCCGCGTTCCACCGGCTCGACGACGACCGCCGCGCCCGCGTCGCCGAAGGTGTAGCCGGCGAAGGAGCCGCGGAACTCCGCGAAGTCGGCCGGGTCCTTGCGCACCGCGCGGCTCGGGGTCTCCCCGGTGACGACCAGCGCCCGGCGGGACCGGCCGGCGAGCACCATGCCGCGGGCGAGGTCGATGCCGTTGACGAAGCTGTTGCAGGCGTTCGTGACGTCTACGGCGTGCGCCCGCGAACCGAGCTCCGCCTGCACGATGTGCGCGGTGGCGGGCTCGACGAGGTCCCGCGAGGCGGAGGCGAACACCAGCAGGTCCACGTCGAGCGGGTCCAGCCCGGCCGCGTCCAGCGCCCGGCGGGCGGCGCCCGCCGCGAGCGTGGACGCGTACACGCCTTCGGGCGCGACCCGCCGCGAGACGATGCCGGTGGCCAGGGTCAGCATCCGGTCGGGCAGCGCGATACCGCTGCGCCGGGTGACCTCGCGCTGGAGGTCGTCGGAGGACAGCACGTCCTCGGGCAACAGGCTGCCGACGGCGGTGATCCCGACGCGTGGCTGTGGCTCGCAAGGCTGTATGGGCATGGCCCCCACGATGGCGGCGGGGAGGGGGCGGGGGCCTGAGTACGGATGCTCAGATCCCTTGCGGGGTTGCTGAGTAGGCGGCCGGTACGACAGCTCAGCCGGGCGGGCGCCGCTCAGCCCCTCGGCCCGGGCCGGTCCGGATCCTCCGACAGCCACTCCGGGAGCTCCCGACCCGCAGGCCCGGCCGCGTCCGCGCGGTCCCGGAGGAACTCCCGGAGTTCCTCCGGGAGTTCCTCCCCGAAGTGCCGCAGGAGTTCCGCCGCGAGGCCAGGGGTCTCCGGGTCTCCCGGTGGGGCGTCGGTGGCCGCCCGGGTGAGGAGGGACCAGGTGCCCGCGCGCTGGTGGACGGGGGCGCCCGTGGTCGCCAGGAGGAGGCGGGCCTCCACCGGGGTCGGGGGCCGGTCCTCCCACACCAGACGCATCCCGGTCCGCAGGACCAGCGGCTCCGCGTACGGGGAGACGCCCGCCTCCCGCAGCAGGGTGTCCAGGCCGACGACCCGGTCGCCCGCCGGGCGGCCCAGGGCGCACATGCGCAGGTGCGGCAGGGCCTCCGCCGCGCCCAGCCGGAGCCCGGTGCGGGCGAACAGCCGTGCCCCGGCGGGCGGGTCGCCCGCCGCGAGGGCGTCGAGGCGGTCGAGTACGAGGGCCCGCAGCGCCGGCAGCTGCGTCAGCGCGGCCCGTACCTCCTCCCCGTACGCCCCCTCCGGATCCGCGAGCAGGCCCCGCGCCAGCTGACGTGCCGCCTGCGGGAGCAGCCCCGCTGTGTCGGCCCCGAGGGCGGTGGCGGACAGCAACAGCCCTGCGGGCAGGGCCGGTTCGCCCTCCGGTTTGGCCAGGGCCGCCCGCAGCTCCGGCTCCAGCTCCGCCGCGAGCGCGCCCCGCACCCCCGCGTCCAGCGCGGCCAGCAGCCGCTCCGACGCGGCCGCCTCGGCCGCCCCGCGCGGCTCCCCGCCCGGCCGGACCAGCACCCCCGCGAGCGCGTGCAGCCGTACGCCGTCCAGCGCACCCGGAGTCTGCGCCGCCCAGCCCGCGGCCGCCGCCCGGGCCGCCGACC
>NZ_JZWV01001425.1 GCF_000966975.1 Streptomyces katrae
CCGGAGATCAGTACGGTCTGGTTCTGGGTCTTGTTCATTTCCCTGTCCTCTCTCGGGGTCGTGTGTACAACGTACAGACGGAAAAGGCGCTGTAGAACAGGTGAGTTGAGGAAAGTAAGCTAGTGCACTAGGGTTCGTCCGTACTAGTGCACTGGGAGGGTGGGATGACAGCGGTGCAGGCGCCGTACGCGCGGATCGCGGCCGAGCTGCGCGGGCGGATCGAGCGCGGGGAACTGCTGCCCGGGGACCGGGTGCCCTCCACGCGGGCCATCACCCAGCGGTGGGGGGTCGCCATGGCCACCGCGAGCAAGGTCCTGGCCCTGCTCGGACAGGAAGGCCTGGTGCGAGCGGTGCCAGGGGTCGGGACCGTGGTCGCGGCCCGGCCCGCGGCCGGCGGACCGGGCCGGCGCCCCGCCGCCGAGGACGACACCGCGCAGCGGACCCGCATCATCCGCGCGGCGGTCGCCCTCGCGGACGCCGAGGGGCTCGCGGCCCTGACCATGCGCCGGCTCGGCGCCGAGCTCGGGGTCTCGGCGATGTCCCTGTACCGGCACGTCAGCAACAAGGAACAGTTGGTGGTGCTGATGGCCGACGCCGCCTTCGGGGAGGAGGCGTTGCCAGAGCGGCCGCCGGCGGGGTGGCGCGAGCGGCTGGAACTCTCGGCGGCCCTGCAATGGCGGCTCTACCGGACGCACCCCTGGCTGGCCGGGGCCATGAACCTCAGCCGGCCCCTGCTGATCCCCAACGGCATCCGCCACATCGACTGGGCCCTCGCCGCCCTCGACGGACTGGGCCTGGACGCGGATACGCGGATGCATGCCGCCGTCACCCTCTTCGGGTACGTCCGCGGCCACGCCGTCGACCTCGAACCCGAGACCGACGCGACGCGCACCAGCGGCGTCACCGGGCAGGAATGGATGCACGCCCAGGAGACACGGCTCGCGGCACTCGTGGACAGCGGGGCCTTCCCCGCGTTCGCCGCCGCCAGAACGGGCTCCGCCCTCTCCCCCGAATCCCTCCTCCACCACGGCCTCACCACCCTCCTCGACGGACTCGCCACCCGCATCACCACACCCCCGCACTGACCACCACGACCAACCGACCCCCCAGCACGGAGGGAATCGCCCTCATCGTCCACGAGGCCATGGACGTCGGCGATGAGGACCACAAGGACTACGTCCGCGCAGGACGTCCCGGCACGTTCGTCAGAGACTGACGGGCGAGCTCCTGCCCCGACTGACGCCAGCCGTTGGCGGTGAGAAGCAGCGTCAACGACAATTCGTCATCCCGTGCAGGCGGGGTGGTGTGAGGAGATCCCGCCCCGCACAGGGGCCACCCTTGCCCGAGCCGGACCGCCTCGCCCCTCGGCAGGAGCCCTATCGGCCTGGCTGGGACCGGAGACGGTACGACCAATTGGCTGGCCCGCAGACACCCGGCCGTCCGGCCCGGCGGTCGGCCCGTGGTTCGGGCCTCCGCTTCGCTCCACCCGAACGGCCCGCTGCGTAGGCCTGGGTGACCCCCTTTTTCACGGGGTGTGGGCCTTCGGCCTGTTGGGGCCGGGCCGCTTCGCTTCCCCACCAGGTCCTTCCGGCTCGCGATGAGCATCGCCCCGCATCAATACCCGCCTCACCCCGAGCCCGCACCAACCACTTCGCGACATGTGCGCCCCGCCGAGCAGCAGCTCGACAGGGCGACATGGCAGACACGACCCCGAATGAACCCAACAGCGTCCCGCCGTTGGGCGCGCCTGTGAGAGCGGGCAGGGGAGCGGGCAGCCTGAAAGGTAGTGGGTGTGGCGGGGTTAGCTGGTAATCGACGGGTAGGAGACGATGTCCTCTTCAACGCTGTGGGAGCAGGGGTACAGGCGCGCCTCAGCACCCTGAGAGAGGCCGCCCCATGAGTTGATGCAGTTGGTGGAGGCGACGCGCGGCTGAAGCTGCCGGGCGTTGCCCGCGTAGACGAAGTTGAACTGGGTGTCGCCTGCGGAGCCGCTGTCGCAGGGGTAGAGGCGCATGTGGTTGCCAGTGACGTCGCCGCCCTCCCAGTTGTTCACGCACAGGAGGCGGCCCTGGGGGTCGTAGGTCTGGGATGCCTGGATCTCGAAGTGGGTGGCGTCCTTCGTCCGCAGCCACCACTGCTGAGCGGAGGTGCCGTTGCAGCCCCAGATCTGGACCTTCTGACCGGAAACGAAGTTGCCGCCGGAGACGTCGAGGCAGTAGCCGCCGTTGAACCGGATCTCTCCCGCGCCGTATCCGGCGTGGGCGGTTCCGGCGCCGAGCGTGATGGCGAGCAGCGGAGCAGCGGCGACAGCGGCGATCTTGGCTATTCGGGTGCGCACAGTGTTTTCCCCCTGTGATCAACATCGATTTTCGAGTTGATCATAGGGGGAAGTCTCCGCCCGGCCGGCCGGGCCGGGCCCATGATGCACGCACCCCTGTGGAAGGCGTCGCCCTCTGAGCCGAGCCCGGCCTTGACGGCCTCTGGGGGACGCTGGGCCATACCCAGATTCTCCAAGGGGCCGGTGACGGTGCTGGAGAGGTCAGTCGTCCAGCCGAAGGCCCATCAGAACATCGTCCACGTAAGCGCCGTCCAACAGGAACTCCTCCGGCAGCACGCCCTCGACCTGGAACCCGCACCGCTCATACAACCGCCGCGCCGGGAGGTTATGCCCGAGCACGCGGAGCGTGATCCGGCGGGCGCCCTGGGCACGGGCGGCCAGGCAGGCGGCCTCGACCAGGGCCTGTCCCACCCCGCGGC
>NZ_JZWV01001426.1 GCF_000966975.1 Streptomyces katrae
GACGAGCGGGGTCGGCGGGATCTGGCGGATGTAGCCGACCACGCGGCCGGCGAGCTCGGCCACCAGGAAGGGCTCGACCCCGTACCGCTCATCGAACATCAACGCGTCCTCGGCCCGCTGCGGCATGACATCGCTCAGCCAGGACCAGCCGGCCCTCTCGAGCGCCATCAACGCCGGGCCATCCGACGTGGAGGCACGACGGATCGTCAGATCATCATTCAGCACGGCGACATGCTAGCGGCGTGGGGTACGTCCGGGCCGGCCCAGGGGCGTCGCGGCCGCCGTCCTCGGCGACGGCGAGCGCAACCCCGGCTCCGGGGGCGCGGCCAGGAAGCGGGGGTAGTGGCTGGTGCAGCGCCGAGGGCCGAGCGTGGTCCCGCTCGGCCCTCTCCAGCCCGGCGTCCGCGACGGATGACCCGGATTTCGCCCGGGCAACGGTGCCTGCCGCTTGGGCATGTCGTTTCAGAGATCGGCGGTGGCCCCGTCCCTCTCGGGAAGGACCTGGGGCATCCCCTCGATCAGTACCACGACGCTGACCAACTCGCCGGCCTCGGAACGCCCCAGCCACACGGGGTAGGCACCGTCCCCGGTCGTCGCGAAGGCCATCAGCTCGCCCCCGGTGGCACTGTCCCACGTGCGGTGGATGAACATCGACCCGTCGGTCAGGTCTTCGTAACCGTGGAGGTCCGGCTCACCGTCGATCAGTCCCCGCTCGAAGAGAGAGAGGAGTGACTCGAAGGACCCGGCATCGGCGAAGCAGCCGGTGGCGCCGTCCGTGTCGAATCCGGCTATCTGCTTCTCGATGAAGATGCGGAGGTCGTCGTCCGCCCCAAGGGCCATCTCCCACGACGCGGCAGGTGTCTCGCTGAGGAGCAGGCGGACGGCCGTGGGGTCCGTGGTCTCGACCTCGGCGTCGCGCCACTCGCAGTGGTAGCCGTATGCAACCCGTGCCTCGTCGAGCACGTACTCCCCGGGCGGGATGGGGACCGTGATGTGCGGCCCGTTCTCGTGGTCGGTGAACAGGCCGGAAATGGCCAGCAGCCCACTGGGGACGTGCACGGTGCCGACCCGGCGCGGCTCGACGACCGTCTGCTCGGGGTGGTACCCGTCGGTGACCCGTACCCCGGGCCGGAACAGCTCCCCGATCCGGCCCGGTTGCGCGGGGCGCGGCGGCCGCCAGCAGGAGGCGGGCGCCTCCCCGCCGTCGCCGTCCGCGACCTCGGCAGCCTCGAAGACCGGCGGCTCGGTGAACCCGTGCACCCGCGCCGAGAGCAGCGGCCACTCCCCGAAAGCGGGCCGGTCCACCCAGCGCTGGGCCTCCCGGAGGTCGGCCGAGGTGGCGTAGCCCCGGGGTTCCTCACGCCGCCGCCCCCTCCCGTCCGGGAACAGGTCCAGAATGACGCGCGGGCCCTTCGGGTCGAACTCCGCCGTCTCCTGGTCCGGGTAGTGCCAGGCGACGGAGTACCGGTGGAACAGCCGCGCCGGGTCGTCCAGCAGCCTCAGGTCCAGGTCGTAGGTACGACGGCCCATGTCGTCGTACACCCACAGCCCGACGTGGTGATCCCGCCAGGAGACGAGCCGGACCTCCAACGGCGAATGCCGGCCCGCGGTCCGGTACACCACCACGTACGGCAGCCCGGCCGCGTCGCGCTCCCGGGCCTCCCCGACGGACAGCGTCCGCCAGACGGCACGGGACTCCGGGTCCCATCCCTGCGCGTACCCCACCTCGACGACCACGACCGCCCCCTCCTGCGCCCTTGCTTCACCTACGGTTCCTGAACGGTCGACCGTGGGGTGCAGAAGACCGGTTTCGTAGCAGCACCCGAACCCCCGGCGAGGGGTCACCTTACGGCAGCCGACCGGTCACCCCGTGACAGCAGCCCACCAGACCAAAGGCCCTCCCCACCAGCTGGGTCGCCCCCACCATCGCCGACGCCAACTCGCTGTCACCTGTCCACGCCTTCACACCCCCGCCGTGCAGAACACGCACGCCTGCCAGAACGGCAGTGCGTCCAGGACCCGATGGCGTACGCAGGAGGCCACTGCGGCCTCCTGCGGCCCAGGCAGGACACCCGTGCCGGCCCTGGCGGTCGCAGGGTCGAACTCCTCGACCATCGCCCGGTACGTGCGTAGATACCCCTCGACCCGTGGCGGCTCGTACGTCAGTTCCTCCCACCGGTGGCGGGACAGTGCCAGATCGAGTACGCGCAGCAAGAAGTCCTTGGCCTCGGCTCGCTCCTGCGGCGTCTCCCCCCAGTCGAGCTCCGCCAGGCCGAAACCGACCATCCCACGCCCCATCACGTTCTGGTCCTGGAGGGTCAGCAGGCCGGCGAAGCGGAAGTCCCACGGCCTGTGGGCCAGCGCGGACACGGCGAGCATCAACACGTCCACGAACGCTGTCGTGCCGCCGTTGGTCATCTCCAGGTGCCGGCCGTCACCGCCCTCGAACGTGTTCATGTCTCGAGGGTAAAGACCCGCCGGCGCGACGATCCCGGCGCGCACAGCGGCGGCAAGACCGGAGGCCGTCCCGGTCAGCCGGTGAAGGACTCGGGGCCGAAGCGGGCCGCCGCCACGAACGCGGCCAGGGCGGTATAGATCAGGTCCCCCACGACGAGCTTGGTCTCGCGGCGTCGGAGGCTTCGACCCACCTCCCGCTGGACCCGCCGGCGGCGATCCTCTCCGTCGGGGTGATCACCTTGAAGGCGCCGCCGAACAGGTATGCGACGGCGAGCAGTCCGGTGACGATCCACAGGGCGAGGTTCAGGGGTTGTCCTTGTCGGGGCGGGAGGGGTGGACGTCTTCAGTGCCGGCCGGGCTGGTAGTGGCCGGCGGGCTGCTGGACGGTGACGTTCAGACGGTTGAAGGCGTTGATGACGGCTACCTGGGTCACGAGGGCGGCGAGCTGGTCTTCGTCGTAGTGCTTGGCGGCATTCGCCCAGACCTCGTCGGAGACGCCCCCGGCGGCGTCGGCGATGCGGGTGGCTTCTTCGGCCAGTTCAAGAGCCGCGCGTTCGGCTTCGGTGAAGAC
>NZ_JZWV01001427.1 GCF_000966975.1 Streptomyces katrae
GCCGCGACCAGGTGGAGGCGCACGGCGCTCTCCCCGGCGGCGGTGGCGTCCTTGGTGTGCATGTCGATGCATCCGGCGCAGCCGTTGATCTGGCTGGCGCGGAGCATCACGAGCTCGCGCGTCGCGGCCGGCAGGGTCGAGTCACCGAGGGCTTGGCCCGCCGCGATGATGTGCTTCCAGGCCTTGGCGGCGACCGGGCTGGTGAAGACGTTCAGACGGGCATTCATCGTGGACTCCTTTGTCACTGGCGGCTGGTGCCCTTAAGACACCCGATCCCTGGCGGCTGTGACAGCGGCGAACGTGAGGCGCGTCACAGGGCACAGGCAGGCACGGTCGGCGGCGGCAACGGAAGTCGGTGCCGAAAGGCCGCGGGCGTGGTCGGCGTCCTTGGCGGCGAAGGCGGGGGCGGAGACGACCCTGCCGGCCGCGAGGAGGTACTGGAGCGCGAAGTAGGTCAAGCCCCACAGGGTCATACCGGCCGAGGCGGTCAGGGACACGGCGCACAGGGTGCGGCGCGGGAGCCGGCGGCCCCAGGGCTGGACCAGGGNTGCCGCGCTTGGTGGGTCTGGACGAGCAAGGCGGGGCGTCCGGCTTCGGTGCTTGCGGCCTCATGCATCCACGGGACGGGGTGCCCGGTTCCTCGACGGCTCGGCCCGCAGTCGGTTCCAGGCGGCTACGCCGAGCATCAGGCCCCACAGGACGAAGAGGGCGTACCAGAAGAGGCCCCAGGCGGCCTGGGGG
>NZ_JZWV01001428.1 GCF_000966975.1 Streptomyces katrae
CTGCGGGGCGGGGGCGGGCGCCTGGGCGGTGGGCCGCGCCGGCAGGGCGGCGCGCACGGGGGCCGGGGCCTGGCCGCGCGGGGCCGGGGCCGGCTCGGACTCGGCGGCACCGGGGGCGGCCGCCTCCGGGGCGGCGTCCTTCACCGGCTTGCGGACGACCACGGGCGGGATCGGCCGCGAACCCGGGATGTTGATCCGGATCCGGGTCGTCAGGGTGGTCTCGGTCTTCGGCCCGTCGGTATCGGGCGTGGACGGGTTCGAAGTCACAGCATTCTCCTCCGGGGCGGGCGCGGACTGGCCGGTTCCATACGGCGGCGTACCCGAGGGGTAGGCGGCTCCACCGCGCCCTGGGGGGCCGGGGGACGAACTGTCAGTTTCACGACTCAAGGCAGGTTCTCCCGGTTGGCTCCGCCGCCCGTCATACCGTGCGCGGGCTGCTCGGCGGCCCGTCCACCATACTGGCCGCCGCCCGCGCGCAACTGTCCCCGGGGAATGAAAGGTTCCTCTTAGCTCTCCGGACACCCGCCACCAAGGGCCCGTCAAACCCCCGCAAGCCGCCCCCGATCGGAGGTCGCGGGAGTTCAGCGGCCCGCCGTCAGCCCGGTTTCGAGGCTGAAACCGGCGGTTCCACGGGACCGCGCATCGTGGCGCAGATCACAGCGACCGCGCTTCCCCCCAAAAGGTACGCGTACATACCCATTCCGGAGGAACCCAGCAGGAAGTCCCCTTCGGGGCGCGGGACCCCGAGGAGGACGTACGAGAGGAACCAGCCGGCCGCCGCCACGCCCACGCCGAGCCCCCCGCCGAGGGCGATCCGGGCCCCGAGGAACAGCCCGAGGAGGGCCAGCACGGCGAGCAGCAGCCCGGCGGGGAACCACAGGTCCACCACGAGCCAGCCGGCCAGGCCGGTGGCGGTGCCCGCGACGAGCAGGCCCAGCAGGGCGGCGATCCGCCCGGCGGTCAGCGCCGTGGTCACGCCTCCACCCCCGCGAAGAGGTCCCGCTCGCGCTCGCCGGCCGGGGCCCCGGACTCCCCCACGGCCAACTCGTAGTACTCGCGGGCGAACAGCGGCTGGGCCAGGTCGTTGGAGAGGGCGAAGAAGGGACCGTCCACGGCGATCTGGGTGGCGTGCGCCCGCATGGCGGCCGCCTTGGCCTCCACCAGCACCCGCTCGCCCTCCGCGTCGGCGATCTCCGCGGTGATCCGCCCGTCCGGGACCACGCCCGGCACGTCGGCCGGGGTCGCGAGGCCCGGGAAGGGAAGTTCGGCGCCCAGCTCGCGCAGCCGGGCGAAACCCTCCTCGACGGCGGAGAGCGGGACCCGGTTCCAGTAGACCTTGGCGATGGCGTGCGGGGTGCCCAGCTCGGGCCGGTAGGCGGGGTCGGCGGCCAGCTCGGCGCCGCGCATCGCGACGCGGTGGGCCTGGATGTGGTCGGGGTGGCCGTAGCCGCCGTCCGGGTCGTAGGTGACCAGGACCTGCGGGCGCAGTTCGCGGATGACCGCGACGAGGTGGCCGGCGGCCTCGTCCACGCCGGTGGCCCAGAAGGCGCCGGGGCGGGTGTTCTGCGGGGCGCCCATCATCCCGGAGTCCCGGAACCGGCCCGCGCCGCCGAGGAAGCGGTGGTCGGTGACCCCGAGCTCCTTCATGGCGGCGGCGAGCTCGCCGACGCGGAAGGGGCCGAGGGTGTCGTCGCGGTCCGGCGCGAGGTGGGCCAGCTCGGGCGGGATGACCTCGCCCTCCTCGCCCAGGGTGCAGGTCACCAACGCGACATGGGCGCCCTCGGCCGCGTACTTGGCCATCGTGACGCCGTTGTTGATCGACTCGTCGTCCGGGTGCGCGTGCACGAGGAGCAGACGACGGGCGGGAAGACCGTTCATGGGGTCAGCCTACGAGGCCGCCCTACAGCTTGAGGCCACTGATCATGCTCGCCACGTTCGACGTGAGCTGGCTGAGGGTGGGAGCCACCGTCGAACTCGCCAGGTAGAACCCGAGCAGTACGCAGACGAACGCGTGCCCCGCCTTCAGTCCCGACCTCCGGACCAGAAGGAAGACGACGATCGCCAGCAGCACCACGGCCGAGATCGATAGTGCCACGGCGTTTCACCTCCATGTCGAGCGGACATCGGTACGCGTACTCGTGCTCGGCGATTCATACCCACCGTGCGCTACGGATCATAACTATCCGTACCAGCGCATCGGTCGAATTCCGGCAGCACGAGGGGCGCATACCGCGCACGACCGGGGGCGCGGAAGAGCCGAGGGGGAGTCCTGCGCGCCCGTCGACGCCCCTACGGCCGTATTCCGCCCCGCCCGCCGGGACCGGAACTCGGGGCAGAATCGGTCAAGTCGCCCCCGGTAAAGGAGGTTTGGAACCGAAACCACACTCTCCGAGGAGGCCGTGTGGGGTGGCTGGAAATAATCGGTCCCTCAGGCGCTTTCCAGCCCGGCCCTACTGCTCCTTCAGCGGGGCCGGCGGGGGCGCGAGTTCGCCGGGGGCCGGGACCACCTGCCGCTCCGCCGCGAAGTGGCAGGCCGACGGATGGGCCGCCGGGCCCGTCGGGAAGACCGGCGGGACGGTCAGCGGCGGTACCTCCGTGGCACAGCGGGATTCGGCCTTCCAGCAGCGGGTGCGGAAGGGGCAGCCCGAGGGCGGGTTGGCCGGGGAGGGCACGTCACCGGAGAGCAGGATCCGGTCCCGGTGGGCGCGGGCCCCGGGGTCGGGCACCGGGACGGCGGAGAGCAGGGCCTGGGTGTAGGGGTGGGTGGGGTGGTCGTAGATCTGGGTGTCGGTGCCGGTCTCGACGATCCGGCCCAGGTACATGACGGCGACCCGGTCGGAGATGTGCCGGACGATCGACAGGTCGTGCGCGATGAACACGTACGCGAGGCCGAGATCGTTCTGGAGGCGTTCGAGGAGGTTGACGACCTGGGCCTGGACGGAGACGTCGAGGGCGGAGACCGGCTCGTCCGCGACGATGACCTCGGGCCGCAGGGCCAGGCCGCGGGCGATGCCGATGCGCT
>NZ_JZWV01001429.1 GCF_000966975.1 Streptomyces katrae
GGGTTCCGTCCGCGGGCCGGGGCCGCGGACAGCCGGGACGGCGGGGGCCGCCGGGGGCGTCGCCGCTGGTCACCCTGGCAGGGGAGCCGGGGCCGCGTCCCAGTAAGCTGCGGGTCCGTCCCGCGCATTCGCCCTCTCCCGTTCCCGAGGTACCGCAGTGAGCTCCGCAGCACCCCCCATAGCCGTGGCGGTCGTCGGCCCCGGG
>NZ_JZWV01001430.1 GCF_000966975.1 Streptomyces katrae
CGGCTGGGCCGGGCTCACCGCCGCCGCCCGGGGCGCGCTGACCGGCGCCGAGGTGCTGATCGGCGGGCCCCGGCAGCTGGACCTGCTCCCGGCCGGCGAGTGCGCCGGGCTGCGGGTGGCGTGGCCGAGCCCCCTGCGCCCCGCGGTGCCGAAGCTGATGGCCGAGCACGCCGGGCGCCGGATCGCCGTACTGGCCAGCGGGGACCCGATGTTCTACGGCATCGGCCGCGCGCTCAGCGAGGAGCTGGGCCCCGGCGCGCTGCACGTCCACCCGCACCCCTCCTCCGTCTCCTATGCGTGCGCCCGCCTGGGGTGGCCGGTGGAGGACACCGAGGTGGTGACCGTCGTCGGCCGGCCGGTGGCCCGGGTGGCGGCCGCGCTGCACGAGGGGCGGCGCCTGCTGGTGCTGAGCGCCGGAGCGGCGACCCCGGACGAGATCGCCGCTCTGCTTCGAGAGCGGGGCTTCGGCCCGAGCCGGATGCGGGTCCTCGAACAGCTCGGCTCGGAGCGCGAGGACGCGTACGAGGGCACCGCGGACGGCTGGAACCGCGAGCCCGGCGATCCCCTCAACGTGGTCGCCGTGGAGTGCCGCCGGGATCCGGGCGCCCCGGCCCCCCGGCTCGGCGCCACCCCCGGCCTGCCCGACGCCGCCTACGAGCACGACGGGCAGCTCACCAAGCGCCACGTCCGCGCCGCGACCCTCGTCCGCGCCGCGACCCTCTGCGCCCTGGCGCCCGCCCCCGGCGAACTGCTGTGGGACATCGGCGGCGGCTCCGGCTCGATCGGCATCGAGTGGATGCGTACGCACCCCTCCTGCCGTGCCGTGGCCGTGGAACGCGTCCCGGAGCGGGCCGGGCGCATCACCCGCAACGCGGCGGCCCTCGGCGTCCCCGGGCTGCGCGTGGTCGTCGGCGCGGCCCCGGCGGCACTGGGGGGACTGCCCACCCCCGACGCGGTGTTCATCGGCGGCGGCCTCACCGCCCCGGGCCTGCTCGACGCCGCCTGGGCCGCGCTGGCGCCCGGCGGGCGGCTGGTCGTCAACACGGTGACGCTGGAGTCGGAGGCGGTCCTCGCCGGGCAGCACCGGCGCCTGGGCGGCGAACTGGTGAAACTGGCCGTCTCGCACGCCGTGCCGGTCGGCGGGTTCACGGGCTGGCGGCAGGCGATGCCCGTCACGCAGTGGTCGGTCACCAAGCCGGCGCGGACCGAGGCTCAGGCCGCGCGGACGGCGGATCAGGCCGCGCCGACGGCGGCCCGGGCCGCGCGGACTCCGGACGCAGCAGCCCCCGTGACGAAGCCGAAGACCCAAGGAGAATGACATGACCGTGTACTTCATCGGCGCGGGCCCCGGCGCCGCCGACCTGATCACCGTACGCGGTGCCCGCACCCTCGCCGCCGCCCCCGTCTGCCTCTACGCGGGCAGCCTGGTCCCGCGTGAGCTGCTCGACGAGTGCCCCGAGGGGGCCAGGCTGGTCGACACCTCGCAGCTGAACCTCGACCAGATCATCGCGGAGTGCGTACGGGCCCACGAGGCCGGTCTGGACGTGGCCCGGCTGCACTCCGGCGACCCGTCCATCTTCAGCGCCGTGGCCGAGCAGATGCGGCGCCTGGACGCGGCCGGCATCCCGTACGAGGTCGTCCCCGGGGTACCGGCGTTCGCGGCGGCGGCGGCCTCCCTCAAGCGGGAGCTGACCGTCCCGACCGTCGGCCAGACCGTGATCCTGACCCGGATCGCCCAGCAGGCCACCCCGATGCCGCCCGGCGAGGACCTGGCCACGCTCGGCCGCAGCGGCGCCCTGCTGGTGCTGCACCTGACCACCC
>NZ_JZWV01001431.1 GCF_000966975.1 Streptomyces katrae
GTGCTGCACCTGGCCACCCGCTACGTGGACCGCGTCGTGGAGGAACTGCTGCCGCACTACGGGGCCGAGTGCCCGGTGGCGGTGGTGGCGATGGCCAGCCGCCCCGACGAGCTGATCCTGCGCGGGACGCTCGCCGACATCGCGGAACAGGTGAAGGGGGCGGGGCTGGTGCGCACCGCGGTCATCGTGGTGGGCCGCACGCTGGGCGCGGAGCAGTTCCGCGACAGCCACCTCTACTCCCCCGAGCGCGACCGGCATGTCTGCTGAGCCGGCCGCCGCGGCGGGCCCGGCGCGGCACGTCCTGATCCTCGGCGGTACCACCGAGGCCCGCCGGCTGGCGGAGGCGCTGGCGGGGGACCCCGCGTACGCCTCCTCGTACCGGGTGACGAACTCCCTCGCGGGCCGGGTGGGTTCGCCCGTGCTGCCGCCGGGCGAGACCCGGATCGGCGGGTTCGGCGGGGTCGAGGGGCTGGCCGGCTGGATCACCGCCCACGGCGTCACGCACGTGGTCGACGCCACGCACCCCTTCGCCGAGCGGATGAGCTTCCACGCGGCCGGGGCGGCGGCGCTCACGGGCGTGCCCGTGCTGGCGCTGCGGCGGCCCGGCTGGAGTCCGGGCCCGGGCGACGAGTGGACCTTCGCGGACGACCTCACCGCGGCCGCCGCCGTACTGCCGTCCCTCGGCGGGCGGGCCTTCCTGACCACCGGCCGGACGGGCCTGCGGGCCTTCGCGCACCTCACCGGCACCTGGTTCCTGGTGCGTTCGGTGGATCCGCCGGAGGGGCCGGTGCCGCCCCGCCTGGAGACGGTGCTGGCCCGCGGGCCGTTCGGCCTGGAGCAGGAGCGGGAACTGATGGCCCGTCACCGCATCGACGTCCTGGTCACCAAGGACAGCGGCGGCGACGCGACCGCCCCCAAGCTCACGGCCGCCCGGGAGGCCGGGATCCCGGTCCTGGTCGTACGCCGTCCGGCCGTGCCGGAGGGGCCGGCGGTGGCGGAGTCGGTGGAGGCGGCCCTGCGCTGGCTCGCCGACGGGGCGCCCCGCACCCTCTAGGCTGGAGGAATGCGGATACGTCACTCCCTCGCCCTGGTCCTGGCCCTCGCCGCCGGGGCGGTGCTCGTCACCGGATGCGGCGGGGGTGCGGCGCCCGAGCCCAAGGGATGGGAGCCCGAGGACGCGCTCCAGCGGGCCGACGAGAGTCTGGGGAAGGACGTCGCGGCCGGCGCGCGCGTGACGATGCGGGGGACGGGGTTCCTCAAGGCCGGCATGGACAAGACCCTGGAGACCGGCGGGGAGCGCCCGTTCCGCTTCGACATCGCCTGTGACAGCGAGGAGAGTTCCCGGGTCACCCTGCTGCTGTCCCGCGAAGGCGGCTCCGGAGACCGGTCGTTCGACGTGTCCTGCACGGCCGGGGAGGTCACCCGGCTCAACCTCCCGGCGGGTTCGGCGCTGAACGCGCACATCGACCCCGCCCCGCAGGAGGACTCCCCGCCGGCCGGGGTCGTGTCGTGGCAGCTGCTCACGCTCGACCCGGAGGCGGTCCAGGGCTGCCCGGACGCCCTCGCGGGCTGCCCGGGCTGAAACCCTCCACACAGCGGCGGCGGCCCTGTCTCT
>NZ_JZWV01001432.1 GCF_000966975.1 Streptomyces katrae
GTATCGCCCGGGCCGGGCCGCGTTCACGTCACCTCGCCCGCAGGGCATCCGTGACGGTCACCCGTACGGCCACCCGTACGGTCCCCTCACGGGTACCGGCGCGGGGTCCACGTCACCCGTGACCCGTCGGGCCGTTCGGTCACCCGCGTCTGCGAGGACCCGATCAGCAGGATCGTCCGCATGTCCACCTCGGACGGCTCCAGTTCGGCCAGCGTGACGATCCGCACCGACTGCTCCGGACCGCCCACGTCCCGCGCCACGACCACCGGGGTCTGCGGCGCGCGCAGCTCCAGCAGCAGCTCCCGGGCCTGGGCGACCTGCCAGGTCCGGCTGCGCGAGCCCGGGTTGTACAGGGCGAGCACCAGGTCGGCGGCGGCGGCCGCGCGCAGCCGCTCCGCGATGACCTCCCACGGCTTGAGCCGGTCGGAGAGGGAGACGGTGGCGTAGTCGTGGCCCAGCGGGGCCCCGGCCGCGGCGGCCGCCGCGTTGGCCGCCGTCACCCCGGGCAGCACCCGTACGGGCACGTCCGCGTACGGGGCCTGACCGGCCACCTCCAGGACCGCCGTGGCCATGGCGAAGACCCCGGGGTCGCCGCCGGACACCACGGCCACCC
>NZ_JZWV01001433.1 GCF_000966975.1 Streptomyces katrae
CCGCCGGACACCCCGGCCACCCGCTTGCCGCGCCGGGCGAGGTCGAGGGCGAACTCGGCGCGCTCGGACTCCACCTTGTTGTCGGAACCGTGCCGTACCTGGCCCGGCTTGACCGGCACCCGGTCCAGGTACGTGGTGTACCCGACCAGCACCTCGGCGTCGGCCAGCGCCCGCCGCGTCTCGGGGGTCAGCCACAGCGGTCCGGCCGGACCGGTGCCGACGACCACGACCTCGCCGGGGCCGGACGGCACGCTGCCCGGGTTGCCGACCCGGCTGGGCACGACGGCGACGGCGAAGTACGGGACGCTGTCGGGGTCGGTGTCGGCCAGGAGCCCGGTCCGCTCGCCCTCCATCGTGGCGCGTTCGACGTAACGGGCCTCGGCGAGCCGGCCGCTCGCCTCCATCGCCCCCCGCACGGCGGGGAAGGTCCGGCCGAGCTTCATCACGACCGCCGAGTCGGTGGCGGCGAGGCGGGCGGTGAGCTCCTCCTCGGGAAGGGTGCCCGGCAGGATCGTCAGCACCTCCTCGCCCTCCACCAGCGGGGTGCCGAGGCGGGCGGCGGCGGCGCTGACCGAGGTGACGCCGGGGACGACCTCGGCCTCGTAACGGTCGGCGAGCCGCTTGTGCATGTGCATGTACGAGCCGTAGAAGAGCGGGTCGCCCTCCGCGAGCACGGCGACGGTCCGGCCGGCGTCCAGGTGCGCGGCCAGCCGGGCGGCGGAGGCCTCGTAGAACTCCTCCATCGCACCCTGGTAGCCGCCGGGATGATCGGTGGTCTCGGTGGTGACCGGGTAGACCAGCGGCTCCTCGACGTGGTCGGAGCGCAGGTGCTTCGCGGCGATCGAGCGGGCGATGGAACGGCCGTGGCGGGCGCTGTGGTAGGCGACGACGTCGGCTTCCGCTATCACCTCGACGGCCCGCAGGGTCATCAGCGACGGGTCGCCGGGCCCGAGCCCGACCCCGTACAGCTTGCCCTTGACCGGGTTCTGCTCCTGCTCGCTCATTCTTCCTCGCTCGCGATCGCGTTGACCGCGGCGGCCGCGATGGCGCTGCCGCCGCGCCGGCCCCGGACGATCAGGTGGTCGAGGCCCGAGGGGTGGGCGGCGAGGGCGTCCTTGGACTCGGCGGCGCCGATGAAGCCCACGGGCACGCCGATGACGGCGGCGGGGCGCGGGGCGCCCTCCTCGATCATCTCCAGCAGCCGGAACAGCGCGGTCGGGGCGTTGCCGACGGCGATCACGGAGTTCTCCAACAGGCCCCGGTCGCGCCAGACTTCGAGCGCGGCGGCACTGCGGGTGGTGCCCATCTTCGCGGCGAGCGCGGGCACGGCCGGGTCGGAGAGGGTGCAGATCACCTCGTTGCCGGCGGGCAGCCGCTTGCGGGTGACTCCGCTGGCGACCATCTGCACGTCGCACAGGATCGGCGCGCCGGCGTGCAGCGCGGCGCGGGCGCGCAGGACGACCTCGGGGGTGTAGCCGAGGTCCTGGGGGAGGTCGGTCATGCCACAGGCGTGAATCATGCGCACCGCGACCTGGGCGACCGAGGCGGGCAGCCCGGAGAGGTCCGCCTCGGCGCGGATCGTGGCAAAGGACTGGCGGTAGATCGCGGCGCCGTCCTTCTCGTACTCGAACACGGTGTACTCGCTCATTTCTTCACTGCGGCTTCGGTCGCGGCTTCGGTTGTGGTGGGGGTGGTGCGTGCGGCCGTGAGGGCGGCCGCCAGGTCTGCGTGCGGGACGGGCCCGCCGTCGAGTTCGTAGCCGTCGGGGGTGGCGACGAGGTCCACCCAGGCGGTGCCGCGCGGGTGTCCGCACCGGCGGGCGCATCCCGACCAGTGCACGGGCAGGCCCCCGGCGGACTCCGCCACGACGGCGCGGGCGTCGGCGCGCACGTCCGCGAGGGACTTGGCGCAACCGGGCCTGCCCGTACAGGCGGTGACGGACAGCCAGGGACTGCCGGGGCGGACGGCCAGGCCGGCGGCCTCGACCCGTCCGGCGGCGCCGGCGGCGGCGCGCGGCAGGATGACGCTCCGCCAGGGGGTGAGGCGCAGCTCGCCGTCCGCACCTCCGGCGGCCTCGGCCAGAACCCGCCACTGCGCGGAGCTCAGCCGCCCGAGCGGGGGCAGCACACAGAGCCCGGCGCCGTATTCGCCCCAGGGCCGGGGCGGCTCGGCGTACGGCCACGCCACCTCGGGTACGTACCGGGCCACGATCCCGCGGGCGCGCAGCCGCAGAGCGAACTCCCGTGCGTCCAAACCCTGTTCGTCACCGCTCCCCAGCTCGGCCACACGCCAGGCCCGGCTCCCGGAGGCGTCGGCGGAGTCGAGGAAGTACTCGGCGGCCAGCAGCGCGGCCCGGGGGGCGTCGGCGACGCCGACCTCGACGGCGTCGACGGCCCGCGGCTCCGCGCGTCCGGCGGCCCCCGAACCACCCGAGCCGACGGACAGCACCGTCACATCGGGGTCCAGGGCGGCCACGTCCCCGCGCCCGTCGTCGAGGGCGAACAGGAAGCGGCCGGACAGGGCGGCCGCCCGGGTGCTCGCGCACAGCAGCCGGTCGAGTTCCCGGACCCAGTCCACGACCAGGGAGCCGCCCAGCGGGGTGGCCACGATGTTGCGCACGCGCTCGTGGCTCGGGGCGGGCAGCAGCCCGGCACCGCCGAGCAACTCCGCGAGCCCGGCGCCGCAGCCGTCGGCGAGGCCGCGCAGCTGGACGTTGCCGCGCGAGGTGAGCTCCAGGTGCCCGTCGCCGAACCGGTCGGCGGCGAGCCCGAGCGCGGCGGCCTGCGGGACGGTGAGCAGCCCGCCGGGGACACGGACGCGCGCCAGGTACCCGTCGTCGGCGGCGTGCAGCCGCAGCGCGCTGGGGCAGGCGTCACCGCGGTCGCGTATGACGGGTTCGTCCCGCGATGCGGCGGAAGGTGGCTGGGGCGGCATGGCCGCGAGCATACCCACGATTCCCCACCCCCGACCTGTGTCCGTCACCACCCCGACCAGCGACTCCCCTCCACCCCGCCCCACACC
>NZ_JZWV01000201.1 GCF_000966975.1 Streptomyces katrae
GCCCACCACCTCCTCTCCATCGCCGCGGAAGCCCTGGAGAACGCCCGCCGCCACGCGCACGCCACCCGGGTCACCCTGACGGCGGCCACCACTCCGACCCACCTCACCCTCACCGTCACCGACGACGGCCCCGGCCTCCCGCCCGGCGGCCCTCCGTCCACACGCCGGGGCCACTACGGCCTGCTCGGCATGCGGGAACGCGCGGCGGCCCTCGGCGCCGACCTCCGCCTGGGCCCCCGCCCGGACGGCACCCGGGGCACCCGAGTCCACCTGACCCTCCCCCTGGAAGGGAGCCCCTGATGCCCGGCCGCCTCCGCGTCCTGATCGCCGACGACAACCCGGTCGTACGGGCCGGCCTGGCCGCGCTGCTGGCGGCGGCGGACGGCATCGAGGTGGCCGCCGAGGCCGCCGACGGCCGCGAGGCCCTGAGCCTGACCCGCCGCCACGCCCCCGACCTGATCCTCCTCGACGTCCGCATGCCGGGCGTGGACGGCATCTCGGCACTGCCGCACCTGGTGCGGCTGGCGCCGGTGCTGATGCTCACGTACAGCCGGGAATCGGAAATCGTCCGGGAATCGCTCCTGCTGGGCGCGGGAGGCTACCTGGTGCACGGCGAGTTCACGCCGGAGGAGCTGGTGAGAGCGGTCCACGACGTCCGCGAGGGCCGCCCCCACTTCACGCCAACAGCGGCCGGCACCCTCCTCACCGACCTCCGCACCTCTTCGCAACAGCAACGAACTGTGGCACAGTCTCCGGAGCGGATGCACAACTCCGTGCTCTTCGGCTTGAGTTCGCGGGAGGTGGAGATCATGGACCTGATCGCGTCCGGGATGAGCAACCAGCAGATCGCGGCGGCGTGCTTCATCAGCGAGAAGACGGTGAAGAACCACATCAATCGCATCTTCGCCAAACTCCAGAGCACGAGCCGCAGCGAAGCGATAGCCCACTGGCTGGGAACCGCCCGCCCGGGGGTGGGTGGACATGGGTAGACGCAGTGCGCAGTGGGTCCGTAATTGGGCCCCGGGACCCTTGGTGACGACCGCTAACTCCCCGTACGGTCCGCAAATCGACAGCGGCACCGGTACGGGAGGGAACCCCCATGTCACACAACACGCTGCTGAAGGCGTCGGTCGAGGCGAAGCTCCGCCTGACCGGCTGGACGGACACGGCGGTGTCCCGCATCCGCAAGCGCTACTCGAACCTCGACAGGGGGCAGACCGCGTTCGAGTACCTGGGGATCATCCTGGTGGTCGTGGTGATCATCGGCGCGATTGTCGGCTCTGGTATCGGGACCGAGATCACGACCCGGATCAAGAAGGCGGTAATGGACATCAAAGCCGGGTGATGGTGGGGCGCGTGCACCCGCCGTCGGACCGAGGGCAGGCCTTTCCTTTCTACGTCGTCATGGTGGCGGGCCTGCTCTTCGCGGCGCTTGCCCTCTTCGTCATCGGCCAGGCGGCCGTCACCCGCAGCGATGCGCAGGGCGCGGCCGACGCGGCCGCTCTGGCAGCTGGAAGGGAAGCCCGAGACCGCGTCCTGATCGGTCTCGACCTCGCTGTACTCAAGCCTGAGGACTGGGCGAAGATCGTGGACGCCGACTATCTCAAGTCGGGCGGTGCCTGTGCCCAGGCCGACGTCTTCGCGGCTCGCAACGGTGCGAAGGCCCAATGTGAGGCGGCACCACCCAAGTTCACCGTCACGGTCGAGAGTGACCGGACGGTCGGTGATTCGGTGGTTCCGGGTACGAACAGCATGCACGGGACGGCGACGGCCACGGCCTTGGTCGAGTCGAAGTGCCACCTCCAGGAGGTGGCTACTCCGAGCCCCGCGCCGACTGTGCCTTCCGGGGGTGCCACGCCAGAGCCCACTCCGACGGCCTCAGCGGCTCCCGTCGTCACGTTCACCTGTGACAAGGGCGACCCGATCAAGCTCGATCCGATGAAGCCGGGGTCCCTCCGCGATCTGGGCAGGAAGCTCTTCAGCGTGCGCCTCGTCAACTGACGGGGAACAAGAGACAAGGAAGCGTCATAGATGGGCATTCGGCACATGGCAAAGATGCGTGGGGGAGCGGCTCTCGCGGTCGCGACGCTCTTGGCCCTCACCGCGGCCGGGTGCGGCGGTGGCGGCGGTAGTGACGCGAAGGACGCATCGAAGCCATCGCAACCGCAGTCGCAGAACGCGGGTGCTCAGGCTTCGGCCCCTGCCAAGGAACAGAGCTCCGCTCCGGCTGTGGTCATCGCCACCCTCAAGGGGCAAGAGGGCATGGTGCTCGAGATCAATTCCGTCCAGCGGGATCCGGGCGGGTTCCTCACCGTCAACGGGCAGATCAAGAACACAGGTAACGAGGCGTTCGCAGGGACGTCGGCGTGGCGCGGCATTGAGCTGAAGGGAAGTGGCGAGTCCTTGGCCGGCGCGACGCTGGTCGACAAGGTCGGAAAGAAGCGCTACTACGTGCTGCGGGACACAGAGTCCAGGTGCTTGTGCACCACTGGGTTTTCTAGCGTGGCGCCAGGACAGGTGTTGCCTTTCTTCGCCCAGTTCCCCTCACCCCCTGCCAACACCACCGAGGTGGAGTTCAGCCTCCCCACCTTCGCCACGGCCACCGTCAAAATCTCCGGGTGACCCCATGACAAAACGCCGCCCCCACCGCGCCTCCGCCGCGACAGCCGTCGTCGGCCTCGTCATCGCCGGAGTCCACCTCCTCGGCGCGACCAGCGCCCACGCCGACGACCCCAAGCCCTCCGTACCCCCCGGCACCGAACCCTCTTCCGCCGCGCCCGTGCCCATCGACTCCAACGCCCCCGGCCTGAAGATCCCCCAGGGCGGCACCCTCGCCCCCATCAAGGTCCTCGACATCGCCGAGGTCGTCGAAGACCTCGGCGGTGAGCAGCGTCGGCAGGAGACCAACCAGAACGTCATGATGGCCCTCCAGTCCGAGGTCCTCTTCCCCGAGAACAGCGCCGTCTTCAACGCCCAGGCCGCCGCCCGCATCCAGGCCATCGCCCAGGAGATCAACACCCAGAAGGCCACCCGCATCCGCGTCTTCGGCTTCACCGACGACCAGGGCAGCTACGAACACGGCAAGGAACTCTCCAAGCAGCGCGCCGACGCCGTCCAGGCGGAACTCGCCAAGACCGTCACCACTCCCGGCGTCACCTACGACGTCCGCGGCTACAGCGAGGACTACCCGATCGCCGACAACAGCACCGAGGAAGGCCGCAAGAAGAACCGCCGCGTCGAGATCACCTTCCCCCGCGGCGCCGCCGGCTAGCCCGGCCCCGCGCTACCGTGACGGGATGATCGAACCGCCGGCGGCCTAGGGCGAGCCCGGAGCCGCATGGCTCGCCGACCTCCCCGGGACCGTGGAGGAACTCCTCGCACGCTGGGACTGCGTCCCGGACGGCGAGGTGACGCACGGCGGCGTCGGCCTCATCGTCCCCGTGCATCGGCGCCGCCACCCCGCCGGCCCCGCCGTGCTGAAGGTGTCGTTCCCGCACCCCGGCAACGTCCACGAACCCGACGCCTTCACCGCCTGGCGCGGCCGCGGCGCCGTCCACCTGCTGGAACGGGACGACGACCGGTTCGCGATGCTGCTGGAGCGCGCCCGGCCGTCGACCCTCGCGGACGTCGAGGACGGCGACGAGCTCGTCACGGTCGCCGGCCGCCTCAACCGCCGCCTCGCCGTGCCCGCCCCGCGCGGCCTGCCCCGGCTGCGCGAGCAGGCCGGTGCCTGGGAGGAGCAGCTGCGCGCGGACGCCGCGGAGCTCCCGCACACCCTCCCGCCCGGGGTGCTGGGGGCCGCCGTGGCCACCGTCCGGGAACTGGGCCCCACCCAGCCGGACACCCTCGTCCACGGCGACCTCCACGCCCGGAACATCCTGCGCGCCGACCGGGAGCCATGGCTGGCCGTGGACCCCAAGGGCTACGCGGGCGACCCCGCCTACGACGGCGGCACCCTGCTGAAGTCCCGCGCGCCGGCCCTCATCGAAGCGGACGACCCCCGCAAGGCGGCCCACCGCATCCTGGACGTGTTCGCCGAATCCGCGGAACTCGACCGCGAACGCGTTCAGCGCTGGGCGCAGTACCACGCCGTCCAGGCGGCGCTCTGGGGCCGCCGCCACGGCTTCCGCATCGCCCGCGGCGGCCCCCGCCTGGACCGGCTCACCGCACTCGCCGACCGGCTGGCGGAGCTGCTCACCTAGGGC
>NZ_JZWV01000202.1 GCF_000966975.1 Streptomyces katrae
CACCTAGGGCGGCCCCCACGCGCCGAATTGGCTGCATCTCGCCTGCCTCAAATCCCCCCACGGGCGCTTAATGGTGCTCCGGCCCGTGCGCGCGGGCCCTTTCACGCCATCACGGGGGAGCAGGCACATGGATCCCACGCCCGGCACCGGAGCACCACCCCCGCCACCACCACGACGGCCGCCGTCCCAGCCGCCGTCACCGCCGCCCCCTGCCCAGCCGCCGCGCTGGGAGGAGGCGCCACCGGCGCGGGAAGGGCGCAGACTGGTCATCGGGGTCAGACGCAGGATGCTGTGGGTGGGCTCGGCGGCCATCCCGCTGCACAACATCACCTGGGTCGACGCCTTCAAGCACCGGCGCAGCCGGTGGGGGGTGTTCGGCCGCACCCTGCTGGGGCTGACGGCGGCCTTCGTGCTCCTCGCGGCCTACGGAGCCGGCGGCGACCTGAGCGTCCTGGCGGACGACGGTCAGGGCGTGCGCGTGATCGTGCCGGCCATCCTGGTCATCAGCCTGCTCGTGGCCCTTTTCACCCCCGGGAAGCCGGTGCTCGCCATCGAGATGGCCGGAGGCTCCAGGGCCGTGGTGACCCTGCCGAACATGGAGGAGCTGCGGCAGATCGCCGGACAGGTCGTGTACGCGATCAACCACCCGGACGCCGAGTTCACCGCCGTCGTCAATCAGTTCAACAGCAGCAACACGAATCACTTCGGTCCCGTCGTCAACATGAACGGCGGCAGGGGGAACACGGGGATCAAGCTGTGAGCGACACACCGTCGAACTCGAACTCGAACTCGAACTCGAACTCGAACGCGAACTACTACGCACCCGTGGTCAACATGAACGACGGCCAGGGCAACGTCGGCATCAACTACGGCACCATCGGCGGCGCCGCCCCGGACGCCGATCAGCTCCGCGCCACCGTCGAGGAGCTGATCCGCCTCCTCGGGGAGCTGCGCCCGCACCTCACCCCGGACCAGGACCGCGCCGTCGAGCGGGCCCTGCCGGTACTGACTCCGGATCCCGGGGCCCTGCGCGAACGCGGCCTCGTCCTGGGCCGCCTCGCGCAGATCGCGGCCGCCGTCGGTGCGGTGGGCCAGCCCGCCGCGGAGGCGGTGAACCGGCTCTTCACCCTCCTCGGGAGCTGAGCCGCCCACCACCGGAAATGTAATGGTCGGCCCCCGGGGTGACTCATATACTCCGGCGTATGCCGCAGCCCATGACCATCAGGCGTGCCACCGCACAAGACGCCGACGCCCTCACCGCCCTGATGCAGGAGTCGGCCGCCTACTCCGGCCGGTACGCCACGATCATCGCCGGCTACCGGGTGACGGCCGACTACATAGACCGGCACGAAGTCTTCGCCGCCGTCGGCGCGGCAGGCGGCGGCGGCGACGGCGGCCGGATCCTGGGCTTCTACGCGCTCCTGCTGGAACGGGCCGAACTCGACCTGGCCTTCGTGGCCGACGAGGCGCAGGGGGCCGGGGTCGGGCGGCTGCTCGTACGGCACATGCTCGACCGGGCGGGCAGCGCGGGCCTCGCGCACGTACGGGTCGTCTCGCACCCGCCCGCCGAGCGGTTCTACCGCCGCCTGGGCGCCGAACGCGTCGGAACGGTCGCCCCTTCGCCGCCCGAGGTGACCTGGGAGCGCCCCGAACTGCGCTTCCGCACCGGCGCCCCGGCCGCCGCGCCGTCCGGAACCCGGGTGATCGTCCTCAACGGCGGCTCCAGCTCGGGCAAATCCGGGATCGTGCGGTGCCTGCAAGCCGTCCTCCCCGACCCCTGGCTGGCCTTCGGCGTGGACACGCTGGTCGACGCGATGCCACCCTCCCTCCGCACCTCGGACGCCGGGATCGGCTTCGCCGACGGCGGCGAGGTCCTCGTCGGCGAGACGTTCCGCACCCTCGACACCGCCTGGGCCCACGGGATCGCCGCCATGGCCCGCGCCGGGGCCCGGATCGTCGTGGACGACGTCTTCCTCGGCGGCCCGGAGTCCCAGCAGCGCTGGCGGAAGGCCCTGGAAGGGCTGGACGTCCTGTGGGTCGGCGTCCGCTGCGACGCCGAGGTCGCCGCCGCCCGCGAGATCGCCCGCGGGGACCGCCCCTCGGGGATGGCCGCGGCCCAGGCCGAGACGGTCCACCGGGGCGTGGCCTACGACCTGGAGGTCGACACGACCCGCACCGAATCCCTGACCTGTGCCCGCACCATCGCCGCACACGTCCGGGACGCCGAGGGGCCGCACGGGCCGTGACGCGGGTCACTCGAAAAGGGTGACACGGGGCTGTCGCGGAGCATTGCGAACCTCGACGCATGACGACGACGGCACAGCAGACGACCCCGGATCCGACCGCGACCCTCCCCCTCACCGACGAGGACTGCCTCGCCGAGACCCTCGCCTTCAACGCCAGGTTCGAGGCCGAAGCGGCGAGCCGACCCGCCCGCGGGGCCGCCCCGGACGCCGCCCTCCTCGCCCGCCTGCGCCGCAACCGGCTCGCGGGGGACGCGCCGCCCGTGCGGCTGCCTCAGGGGCGGGACCGTACGGTCGCGGGCGGGGTACGGGTGCGGACCTTCATGCCCGACGCGGACGGCGGCGGCTCGCCCCGCGGGGTGTATCTGCACATCCACGGCGGCGGCTGGTCCTTCGGCTCCGCCGACGGCCAGGACGAGCGGCTCCGGCGGATCGCCGAGGAGGCCCGGCTCGCCGTGGTGAGCGTGGACTACCGGCTCGCGCCCGAACACCCCTTCCCCGCCGGGCCCGACG
>NZ_JZWV01000203.1 GCF_000966975.1 Streptomyces katrae
GCCGCCGCCGAGTTCGGGACCGACCGCCTCCTCATCGGCGGCGAGTCCGCCGGCGCCCACCTCGCCGTCCTGACCCTGCTGCGCCTGCGCGACCGCCACGGCATCTCCGGGGCCTTCCGCGCCGCACACCTCCTCTTCGGCCCCTACGACCTCTCCATGACCCCGAGCCAGCGCTCCTTCGGCCCCCGCCCGCTCCTCAGCAACACCGAATCCCTCCGCGGCAGTTACGAGCTCTTCGCGCCCGGCACCGACCCGCAGCAGCGCCGCGACCCCCAGCTCTCGCCGCTCTACGCCGACCTGACCGGCCTGCCGCCCGCCCGTATCGTCGTCGGCACGCAGGACCCGCTCCTGGACGACTCCCTCTTCCTCGCCCGGCGCTGGCAGGCAGCGGGCGCGCCCGTCCAACTCGGCGTCGTGGCGGGCGCGATGCACGGGTTCACCCTCTTCCCCCTCACCATCACCGAACGGGAGCTCGCGCGCGAACGGGAGTTCCTGGCCGCCGCCACCACACCCCGGTAGCGTCGGCCCCATGGACCGCACCACCCGGCTCTACGCCCTCGTGGAGGAGCTGCGCGCCGCCGCGCCCCGCCCCCGTCCGGTCGCCGCCCTCGCCGCGCGGTTCGAGGTCAGCACGCGGACGGTGCAGCGCGACCTCCAGGCGCTGATGGACTCCGGCGTCCCCGTCCGCACCACCCTCGGGCGGGGCGGCGGCTGGACGGTCGACCCGGCGATGACCCTGCCCCCGGTCCACTTCACCGCCGACGAGGCCGCGGCCCTGGCCGCCGCGCTCGCCACCACGGGAACCCCCTACGCGGGCGCCGCCCGTACGGCGTACCAGAAGCTCCTCGCC
>NZ_JZWV01000204.1 GCF_000966975.1 Streptomyces katrae
TCGATGACCGGCCCGGCCGCGGCGGCGGCCGAAACCCTCGCGGCCCGGATCGTCGCCCTCCCGTCCCGGACGCGGCGGCCGGTCCGCGACGCGGTGGAACGGGCCCTCACCGACGGCACCGTCCTACGGCTCTCGTACGCCGACGCGACCGGCCGCGCCAGCGAACGCGCCGTGGAACCGGCCGGCCTGCTCACCGCCGAGGGCCACTGGTACCTCATCGCCTGGTGCCGCACCCGCCGGGCGGGCCGCGGCTTCCGCCTGGACCGCATCACGGAAGCCACCCCGACCGACGAACCGGCCCGCCCCCACGACCTGCCCACCCTCCTCCGCGGCTCGTCGGCCGCCACCGCGACCCCGCCGGCCGCGCTGGACGGGAGACCGGGCGCGCCTCTGGTTCCGTGAGAATGAGGGACGGCGTCGTGTCAGTTGGCCCTAAACCCCCGGTCCTTGACCACCGTGTCGAAGAACGCCTTGGTCCTTGACGGTTCGGGCCGGGTCAGCTGCCGCTGTGGGCGGGGAGAGGGTTGGATCCTGCGTGCTGTCCGGGCGGGGCGCCGGGGTGTGCGTGTGCGTGGGCGGTTGGCAGGAGCCAGGTGGCGATGAGTGCGGTCAGGAGGGCGGTCCACCACGCGATGCGGGCGCGCGTGGTGAACGGGGCGGGCTGGCGCATCATGTCTTCTTCCGAGAGAAGCGGATGATGCGAAAAGCTAGCGAAACGCGAGGTTCCGGTCGGGCATGTCGGCCCGGGGCGGGGTGTGTCGTCAGCCGTCCGGGTCGATCAGGTGGTCGGCCTTGCCGGTCTTGCTCCCCCTGAGCGGGCCGCCGCTCACCACCGTTCGTAGGCGGTGAAGGTGTGGTCGCCGCCCGTCCCCGCGATGATGAGCTGCCCGTCGTGCTCGTAGAGGGTGCCGGCACCGGGCACGGCGTCGCGGAAACGGCGGTCGTCGAGTTCCTCGCCGTTGTCGGCGTCGTACTCCAGCAGGTCGGTGATCTTGCTGCTCTGGGTGGACCACTCGCCCAGGACGGTGATCCGGTCACCCCGCGCGGTCAGCGCGGCGGCGGGGTCGTCCAGGGTCACCTTCCACACCTCCTCGCCGGTCGTCAGGTCGAAGGCGACGAGCCGGTGCCGCTGTCCCTTCTCCCAGAAACCTTCCAGTGCGTACATGCGCTCGCCCGTGATGGCCGTCTGCGGGTAGTCGGGCTCGCCGGTCCGGCCGCGTCCGCCGCTGAACTCGATGCCGGGGCGCGGCCGTCCGTCCTGGCCGAAGGGGGTGTATCTGCCCGTGTCGCTGAGGACCAGGGGGTCCGTCGATTCGATGGCCACGGTGGAGCCCAGGCGCACGGGGCGGCGGGCGTCGACGGGGACGTTCCAGTTCAGGGCGCCGGTCTCGCGGTTGAAGGCGGCCGTCATCAGCTCCGGCCCGTCAGAGCTGCCGGGACTCACGCGATCGGCACCCCCGCATTCCAGGACCGCGAAGACCTGCTCCTTGCCCACGGACACCTGCTGCGGGCCGCACCGGTCGGGCAGCGCCGCCGTCCAGCGGGGCTTTCCGGTGCGCAGGTCGAGGGCGCGCAGCGAGGTGTGCTCGTCCTTGGTCCGCGCCCCCAGCGCGTCGCGGTGGTCATGGGCGACGAGGGCGAGGTCCCGGCCCGTGTCCAGGAACCGGGCGCCCTGGCCGAGCCGGCCGGTCGTGACCGTCCGCTGGGCGGTCCACAGCTGCCGCCCGTCCTTCACGTCGAGGGCGAGGACGGTCGCACAGCCCTTGCCCTGCGGGGCGGGCTCGCTCGCCCCGCCGCCTTCCTCGCCGTAGGCGACGAGCAGGACCGACGCGTCCGCGTGCCGGGCGCTCCCGCAGATCTGGGACCGGCCGGGCGGTACGTACTCCCAGAGCTTCTTGCCGTTCTGCCCGTCGGCGATGCCGAAGCCGGTGACCGCGTCGAACCGGCTGCGGACGGCGACGTCACCGACGACCCATGTCCCGCTGGGACGCCCGTCGGCGGGCCGGTCCTTCGCGGCTGCCCACGTCCGCACGACGGCGTCGCCCGGCAAATAGCCGTTGTGCGACAGGATCCAGGCCGTGATCGACGCGATCACCGCCAGTGTGACGGCGGTTCCCGCCAACGTCTTCCCCGACATCGCGAGGCCCCCCTCTTGACGTTCTTTCGACGAACGCTGATCAGGGTAAGGGGGTACCGGTGGCCTGCCGGCTATTCGTCCAGCAGGTGGTCGGCCTTGCCGGCCTTGATGTCCCGGATGAGGGCGGAGAGGGCCTCTCGGGTGTCGACCAGCGGGGTGTCCTCCCGTCCCGCGACGGCGATGTAGCTGTTGCCGTCCTGGTCCACCCCGAGCCGGTAGCAGCTGGCACCTTCGGCGCAGTAGGGGTCTTCCCACGTGATGTCGGCCATCAGGTCCTCTCAGAGTTGGCGGGCGAGGGCGTGGATGAAATCCCGTGATTCGGCAGGTGGCAGGCTGAGCCGTTCCATCCACTCCAGTTGCTGTCGGTACTTGGCCAATTGGGCCTCGGTGTGCAGGAAATCGGGGCCGTGCGTGCTGTCCACCTGCACGGTGTCGAGCTGGGGGACGGGTCCCTCCAGGTAGTTGACCGTTTGGCCGGCGCCCGGGAAGCCGCCTGCGTCGAAGGTGAGGACGCGCAGGATGATGTTGTCCCGTTCGGACATGTGCCCGAGGTACTCCAGCTGTGCCCGTGCCACTTTGGGCCCGCCGAACTGCATGCGCAGGGCTGCTTCGTGCACGACCGCGACGTATTCGGGCGCCGAGTCGCCCTCGATCACCCGTTGGCGCTCCAGCCGGTGCGCGACCCGCATCGTCACCTGTTCCTCCGGAAGCGTGGGCACGGCGAACCGGAAGAGGGCCATGGCGTGTTCGCTGGTCTGCAGCAGGCCGGGGATGTGGACCGAGTGCGCACAGAGCATGCGCGTCGCGTGGGATTCCAGTTCGGCGATGTCCAGTATCGCGGCCGACAGGGACCCCCGGTAGCGCTCCCACCACCCGCGCTTGCGGGTCTGCGTCATCGCGACGAGAGCGTTGATGTACTCCTCGTCCGCGCAGTCGCAGTGGCAGGCCAGTGCGCGGAGGCGCTCCTCGCTGATGGCGCGGATCCCCTGCTCGATCGCAGAGACCTTGGACCGGTCGAGGCCGAGCAACCCGGCAGCGGACTCCGCAGATACGTCGGCTGCCACTCTCATCTTGCGCAGCTCGGCGCCCAGTCGCTTCTGCCGTTCTGTCGGCGAGGTGCGTGGCGGCATGCGTGCAGTGTGCCGTGTCATGGGGCACCGGATCCATCCTGCCGCCCGATCCAAGCAAGCGGGTGGCCAATAGCCCACCTATCGCGCTACTTTAGGTAGCGCACCGCTCACCCAGGGGAGTCGAAGTGCATCGCCGCAGCATGCCTCGGCCTCGGCGACGGGCCACCTCCCCACACCGCGTGAGCCATCCGTGCGCGTCGAGCTTCCTACGCCAATTCGCCGTCCATCCAGACGACTTGGGAGCCGAACATGCTCACCCCCTTCAGCGCGCCCTTCTTCGCCACCCCCACCGCCTGCCCGGTCGCCCCCGACCACCCCGCGCAACCGGCCCCGCCGGACGGGCTCTCGTGCAGCATGACGTTGCCCGCCTCCGCCCGGTCGGCCGGGATCGCCCGGCAGGCCGTGCGGGCGGCCCTGCATGCCTACGCGCTCGACCCCCTCGAAGCCACCGCCGTGCAGGCCGCCTCCGAACTCATGGGTTCCGCCTGGCGGATGGACCCGTACGGTGAGCTGTACCTGTCGCTGAGGCATCGGGACGACGCCCTCCGCCTTATCGTGTACGACGGCCACCCCGCCCACGCCCAGCCCCGCCTCGCCGCCCTCTGCGAAGCCCGCCGCCGGGCCACCCTCCGGGTGTTCGCCGCGCTCGTCCGGGACCACGGCGGGGAGTGGGGGGTCGGGCCCTCCCGCGAACCCGGCGGGGGGACCCGTACGTGGGCCACGCTCCCCCTCCGGGTCCGGACCGCGTAGCCGCCGCGGCGGCGGGGCCGGTCAGCGCTCGGCGCGGATGACTCCGAGCAGGCCGTTCTCCTCGTCGTTGATCCCCGCCGCGAACCAGACGGCCTCACGGCCGCCGGACTTGTCGGTGCCGCGCTTGAGCCCCCAGAGGCCGGGGATCGCGATCGGGCGGCCGTTGCGGTCCTCGACGGTGCCCTTGAACTTGCCGCTGTGCCGGTCGAAGACGTTGATGCGGCCGTCGCCGAAGTTGCCGACGAGCAGGTCGCCGGCGAACTTCCCGAATCCCTTCGGCGCGATCTCCAGACCCCAGGGCGAGTTGAGGACGCCGTCGCTCGCGAAGCGCTTCAGCAGGCGCCCCTCCTTGCTGTACACGTCGATGAAGCCGTGGCCCGCGCCGGGGACGTCGTCCTCCTTGTCCTCGTCCTGCAAGGCGTAGGTGACGAAGACCTTGTGGTCGATCTCCTTGATGTTGAACGGCGCATAGCCGGCCGGCAGGTTCGGGTCCCGGAACGCGCCGTCCGGCGGCAGGAGGCGGAAGTCCTCGTCGAAGACGTCGACGCGCGCGCCACGGAAGTTCGCGACGAGCACCCTCGGCTCGCCGCGCTCATGGCTCCGCTCCTCCTGGCCCTCCTGGGCCGCCTGGTCCTTGCGGCCCTCCCGGTCCTCCTTCAGGCGGACCAGCTCCAGCCCCTTGAAGATGGCGGTCTCGCCGCCGCTGTCCTCGTGGGCGACCGGGATCGCGTTCGTCCGGTTGACCTCCGCGTTGTACGCGAACAGGTCGCCGTGCTCCCCGGCGAAGAGGAAACGGGCCGGGCCGGTGCGCCCGGGCGGGTTGGGGTCCGTGAATTCGAGGTCGTCGCCGTCGTTGCGCACCACCCCCGTGGGCGCGCCGTCCCTGGGGAAGGTCACCACCCGGTTCAGGACGCGGACGGGCTGCCCCTTCTGACCGCCCGAGTAGGTCGTGGCCAGATCGGTGTGGTTGTCCGAGACCAGGAGCTGTCCGGCGCGGTTGGTCGCCAGGCCCCACGGGTTGGCCAGATGGGGATCGGTCACCTGGGCCCGGCCCGGGATGTCCGATACGAGGTCGACCTCCTGGAAGCCGTGGTCCTTCCGGGGATGTGGGTCCCCCGGGAGGGGCGGTGCCGCGGCGGTGAGGGCGCCGACGGTGCCGAGGGTCAGTGCGGCGGCCACCAGGCGGGTGCTCAGGGGGCGGGGGCGGCGGGACGAAGCGGGCTGGGACATGCGGGTGCTCCACTCCAGCGGGGGCGAACCGGTCGGAGCCATCACAGTGGGAGGGCACGTCGGCGGTCCGGCCGACACGCGACGCCCCGCACGCTCCCCTCGAACGGCCGCGCCCAACCAGCCGAGGGGATCCCACACCCGGCAGGGGGACGGGACGAAACCCGTTCGCGCCGCCGGCCGGCCGGATGACAGGGTGCGGGGCATGGCACGCCAGTACGAGATCCGGGCCGACCACGACGCGCACACGATCGTCGTCTACCAGGCCTACGCCCCCGCCATCGCCGACGCCGCCCTCCGCGCGGGCCGTTTCGTCGCTCCGTTCTCCTTCGGGCGGATGACGTGGATCAAGCCGTCCTTCCTCTGGCTGATGCACCGCAGAACTGGGCCCGCAAGCCCGGCCAGGAGCGGATCCTCGCCGTGCGGATCAGCCGGACGGGGTGGGAGGAGGCCCTGTCCCGGGCCGTGCTCACGACGACGTCCGACCCCGCCGCCCTCGCCGGCGCGGCGGTGCACGTCCAGTGGGACCCCGAGCGCTCCGCACGCGGGGCCGCGCTGAACCACTACAGCATCCAGGTCGGCATCGGCCGTGACCTCATCCGCACCTTCACCGACGAGTGGACCACCGGCATCACCGACCTCACCCCGCAGGTCCGCAAGGCCGCCGCCCTGATCCAGGGCGGGCAGGCCGCCAAGGCGCAGCGGCTGCTGCCGCCCGAACGGGTCTACCCGCTGCCCGCCGCCTTGGAGGCCCGGCTCAGCCGGCCCTGAGGCCCGGGGCCAGGGCGTACGCCGTCAGGGGCGCCGCGTCAGCCCTTGCGGGGCTGGTTGAAGCGCAGCATGTTCCCGGCCGGGTCGCGGAAGGCGCAGTCGCGGACCCCGTACGGCTGGTCCATCGGCTCCTGGAGCACGTCACCGCCCGCGGCGCGGATCCGCTCGAAGGTGGCGTCCACGTCGTCGGTGGTGAAGATGACCCCGCGCAGCATGCCCTTCGCCAGCAGCTCCGCGACGGCCTGGCGGTCGGCAGGGGTGGCGTTCGGGTCGGCGAGCGGGGGCTCCAGGACGATCTCCACGTCCGGCTGCTCGGGAGAGCCGACCGTCACCCAGCGCATGTTCTCGTACCCGACGTCGTTGCGGACCTCCAGGCCCAGGACGTCCCGGTAGAAGGGGATGGCCTTGTCGTGGTCGTCGACGGCGATGAAGCACTGCGAGAGCTTGATTCCCATGGCTCCGACGCTACGCGCGGGTGTCGGGTTTGGCTTCTCCGTTCCTGACCGGTCGCGTGTGGATCTTGGCGATGCAGGCGGGGATGGCGGCGCTGTCGCCGTGGTCGCGGGCCCGGTAGGCGCTCGGGCTCTCGCCGACCAGCTCGGTGAAACGGGAGCTGAACGAGCCCAGCGACGTACAGCCGACCTCGAAGCAGACCTCCGTCACCGACAGGTCGCCGCGCCGCAGCAGGGCCTTCGCCCGTTCGATGCGGCGGGTCATGAGGTAGCCGTACGGGGTCTCGCCGTAGGCGGCCCGGAAGCTGCGCTGGAAGTGGCCGACCGACATCAGGGCGATGCGCGCCAGGGCGGGGACGTCCAACGGCTTCGCGTAGTCGCGGTCCATCGCGTCACGGGCCCGGCGCAGCCGGACGAGGTCCTCCAGGTTCACGCCGTCCACCATCTCACAGGGCGAAATCGGCCTGCCAGAGCCGATCTTGGACGCCTAGGCTGCGCCGCATGTCGAAGCAGCCGCCGCAGCAGCCCGTGAAACTGGTCGTCCTGATCACCACCCTCCCCGGCCGGGGCCGGGAGCAGCGGGAGGCGTACGAGCGCCTCGCGCCGCTGGTCCGCGCGGAAGAGGGCTGCCTGCGCTACGACCTCCACGGGGTGACGGGCGACCCCGACCGCTTCGTCCTGATCGAGGAGTGGACCTCGCAGGAGGCCCTGGCCGCCCACGACACCACCCCCCACATGCTCGAAGCCGACGCCACCACCCCCACCTTCCGCGCGGGCCCGGCCCAGGTCCTCCAACTGACCGCCGCGCCCTTGGCCTGACTCCGGTCCCGCTCAGGTGGTCTTGAACACCGTCGTGTCGATCTTGCAGTCGAACGGCGCGGGCACCGGCAGGGGGGTGCCGAAGGAGACGGTCTTGTGGGCCCGATAGCCCTGCGGGGACGGGTCGGAGAAGCAGGCGATCTCCCCGCCCTGCGCGTCGACCACGAGGTAGACGGGCACGACCTGCCCGTAGACCTGCAGCTTCTCCTCCCAGTCCACGTCCCGCGGGGAGACGGAGGTGAACTCGGCGACGAGGGAGAGGGCTGCCGCGTCGGCATGCCGGCCGTCGGCGTCGAAGGCGGCCTCGTCCGCGACGTAGAGGTCCGGTCCGTAGGCGCGGCCGGCTGCCGGGAAGCTGAACAGGAAGGGCGAGGACTCGGCGATGTGCCCCTCAGGGGCGTGCTGCTCAAGCTGCTGCCGCAGGGCGCGCATGGAGCGCAGGTAACGCAGCTTCGACCACGGCGACACGATGATCTTCCCCCGGATGAGCTCGGCCTTGTAGCCGTCTGGTGTGTCCATTTCCTCGACCGCGCGCAGCACGTCCTCGAAGGTCCGTTCCCCCTCGACGGGCTCTATGGGCCGGGCTCGTTCGGTCATGGTCGTCACCGTGGTCCTCCGGGCGGCGTCGGTGTCTCGTCACGCTACGTGCCTCCCCTCAGGCTAGCGCCGCACGCCGGCATCCGCCCCGGCCTCGGCGCGCCCCCGTATCCCGATGCCCCCGTGTCTGTTCTGCCCCTGCCTGCCCCGGTTCGGTAGCGTGGTACGGCGTACGCGCCCGACGATCAGGAGGGGCACGCCGGTGCCGGGTTCCAAGCGGAGGACACGGGCGGTGGTGCGGGGTGCCGAGGCGCTGGACGCGCGGCTGCCGTTGGGGGAGGTGGCCCGGGGGGCGGTGCGGAAGGTGTTCCCCGACCACTGGTCGTTCCTGCTCGGCGAACTCGCCCTGTACAGCTTCGTCGTCCTGCTGCTGACCGGGGTGTACCTGTCCTTCTTCTTCGACCCCTCCATGCGCGAGAGCGTCTACCACGGCTCGTACGGGCCGCTGCGCGGCGTGCGCATGTCGCAGGCCTACCTCTCCACCCTCCGCATCAGCTTCGACGTCCGCGGCGGGCTGCTGATCCGGCAGGTCCACCACTGGGCGGCGATCGTCTTCCTCGCCGCCATCGGCGCCCACCTGCTGCGCATCTTCCTCACCGGGGCCTTCCGCCGCCCCCGCGAGCTCAACTGGACCATCGGCGTCACCCTGTTCGCGCTGGCCACGCTGGAGGGCTTCGCCGGCTACTCCCTCCCCGACGACCTGCTGTCCGGGACCGGGCTGCGCATCGCGCAGGGCGTCGCGATGTCGGTGCCGGTCGTCGGCACCTACCTGGCCTCCTTCGCCTTCGGCGGGGAGTTCCCCGGGACCGACATCGTCGCCCGGCTCTACCCCGTGCACATCCTGCTGGTGCCGGGCCTGCTGCTGGGCCTGATCACCGTGCACCTGCTGCTGGTCGTCCACCTCAAGCACACCCATTGGCCGGGGCCCGGCCGCACCGGCCGCAACGTCGTCGGCCTGCCCTTCTTCCCGCAGTACCTGGCCAAGTCGGGCGGGCTGTTCCTCCTCGTCTTCGGCCTGCTCGCCGCCCTCGCCGCCGTCGCGCAGGTCAACCCCATCTGGGCGTACGGGCCCTACCGGCCCGACTTCGTCTCCACCGGCTCCCAGCCCGACTGGTACATCGGCTTCCTGGAGGGCTCCCTGCGGCTGATGCCCGGGGCCGAGACCCGGCTGTGGGGGCACACGGTGGTGTGGAACCCGTTCGTGGCGGCCGTCCTGCTGCCCGGCGCGTTCTTCACCGTGCTGTACGCCTACCCCTTCTTCGAGCGCTGGATCACGGGCGACACCGGCGAACGCCACCTGTGCGACCGGCCCCGCGACCGGCCCGTCCGTACGGGGCTGGGCGCGGCGGCCCTCGCCTGGTACGCCGTGCTGCTGCTGGCCGGGGCCCAGGACATCCTCGCGTTCGTCTTCGCCGTGCCCCTGCCGGAGCTGACCTGGACCCTGCGCGTGGCCTTCTTCGCGGTGCCGGCGGTGGTGTTCTGGCTCACCCGGCGGCTGTGCCTGGCCCTCCGGGACCGGGAGCGGGAGCTGCTGGCCGAGGGTGAGGAGACGGGCCTGGTGCGCCAGGGCGTCGAGGGCGGCTTCCACCCCGAGCACCGGGCGCTGCCCCCCGCCGAGCGGTACCGGATGCTGGTCGGGGAGCAGCCCCGGCCGCTGGAGGACGACCAGGATCCGACCCGCCCCCTGCCGCACCGGGTGGCCGAGCGGGCCCGGGCGGCCATCAGCTCCTGGTACTACCGCGACCGCGTCCCCTACCCGGTGACCCCCGAGCAGCGCACGGAGATCGCCCCGAGCAGCGCACGGAGATCGCCGAGGTCACGGCCGGCCCGGACCGCCCGCCGGCCCCGTAGGCCCCGAGGTCCCGTAGGCCCGCCGGCCCCGCAGCCCCCGAGGTCCCGTGGCCCTACTCCGGGTGGCCGAGGTTCTGGAAGGCGAAGCCGAGGATCCCCGCCGCCAGTACCCCGAAGCCGATCAGGAACAGCCACAGCCCCTGCACCACCCCCAGCGCCGTCAGCGCGGCGCCGGCGGCGGTCAGGACGGGGTAGTGGCTGCGGTCGGGGAAGAAGATCCGCCGGCCGGAGGCCTCCAGCACCTCGGCGTCCCCGCGGTCCTCCGGCCGTTCCCCGCCCCGCCGGTGCTGGCGCCACAGGAAGGCGGCGACGAGGGCCGACATCACGAAGGACACGCACAGCGCGGAGCTGCCCGCCGGGTCGGTGGAGAACCAGCGGTAGACGACGGTGGTGGCCCCGAAGAACAGGGCCGTTCCGGTGAACAGCCAGGCCTCAGCCTTCACGGGGCACCTCCGGGTGGTGCAGGTCGAAGGCCGGGGACTCCGAGCGGATCCGCGGCACGGCGTGGAAGTTGTGGCGGGGCGGCGGACAGCTCGTCGCCCACTCCAGGGAACGGCCCCAGCCCCAGGGGTCGTCGACCGTCACCCGCGCACCCCCGCGCTGCGTCTTCCAGACGTTGTAGAGGAACGGCAGCGTGGAGACCCCCAGCAGGAAGGCGCCGATCGAGGACAGGGTGTTGAGGAGGGTGAACCCGTCCGACGCCAGGTAGTCGGCGTAGCGGCGCGGCATGCCCTGCTCGCCCAGCCAGTGCTGGACCAGGAAGGTCAGCTGGAATCCGGGGAACAGGGTCCAGAAGTGCAGCCGGCCCAGCCGCTCGTCCAGCATCCGGCCGGTCAGCTTGGGCCACCAGAAGTAGAGCCCGCCGAAGGTGGCGAAGACGATCGTGCCGAAGAGGACGTAGTGCAGGTGGGCCACGACGAAGTAGCTGTCGGTGAGGTGGAAGTCCAGCGGCGGGGAGGCGATCAGCACCCCGGTGAGGCCGCCCAGCAGGAAGGTGACGAGGAAGCCGATCGACCACAGCATCGGTGTCTCGAAGGACAGCGAGCCGTGCCACATCGTGCCGATCCAGTTGAAGAACTTCACCCCCGTCGGCACGGCGATCAGGAAGGACAGCAGGGAGAAGAACGGCAGCAGGACCGCGCCCGTCGCGAACATGTGGTGCGCCCACACGGTCGCGGACAGGCCGGTGATGGCGATCGTCGCCCCGATCAGGGACACGTACCCGAACATGGGCTTGCGGCTGAAGACCGGCAGGATCTCGCTGACCACGCCGAAGAACGGCAGGGCCACGATGTAGACCTCCGGATGGCCGAAGAACCAGAACAGGTGCTGCCACAGCAGCGCACCCCCGTTCGCCGCGTCGAAGACGTGCGCGCCGAACTTGCGGTCCGCCTCCAGGGCCAGCAGGGCGGCCGTGAACACGGGGAACGCCAGCAGCGCCAGGATGGACGTGAACAGCACGTTCCAGGTGAAGATCGGCATCCGGAACAGGGTCATGCCCGGCGCGCGCAGGCAGACGATCGTGGTGATGAAGTTGACCGCGCCGAGGATGGTGCTCAGGCCCGCCACGGCCAGCCCCATCGCCCACAGGTCGGGGCCCGTCCCGGGGGAGTACACGGCGCCGTTGAGCGGGGCGTACGCGAACCAGCCGAAGGCCGCCGCCCCGTCGGCGGTCAGGAAGCCCGAGACCACCATCAGGCCGCCGAACAGGTACACCCAGTACGTGAAGGCGTTCATCCGGGGGAAGGCCACGTCCGGCGCCCCGATCTGCAGCGGCATCACCGCGTTGGCGAAACCGGTGAAGGTCGGCGTCGCGAACAGCAGCATCATGATCGTGGCGTGGACGGTGAGCAGCTCGTTGTACTGCTGGTTCGACACGATCTGCAGCCCCGGCCGGGCCAGTTCCGCCCGCATCACCAGCGCCAGCACCCCGGCGACGAGGAAGAAGCCGAAGGCCGTCACCAGGTAGAGGTTGCCGATCACCTTGTGGTCGGTGGTCGAAAGCCAGCGCAGCACCGCCGAGCCCTGCCGGACCCGCCGTACGGTCCGGGCCGCCGTATCCGGCGGGGGTGAGGGGTCCAGCGCCGTCATCGGTCCTCCAGGGGGCCTCGCAGCTTCACGGCCCCGCGGCCTCGCGGTCCCGCCGCCGAGCGTGCACCCCCTTCGACTACCGGCCGCCCGCCCCGCCGCCCGCCCGACGCGCCGGTGCCCGCCCGCGCCCGGCCGCCGTATCCCCCACCCGGGGGAGCCCGGGCCCGGCCGGGGCCCGGCCGGGCCCCGGCCTACTCCCCGCCGTGGGCGCGGGTGATGAGGTCCGTCGCGACCTCCAGGGCGGCCAGCCGGGTCGCCTCCGGGTCGGCCTCGTCCACGTGCTGGAGGAACATCATCCCCGCGTGCAGCGTGAACAGGGCGCTCACGCAGCGCACCTGGTCCGCCAGCGGCCCGTCCTCCGTGCGCAGCAGCTCCACCAGCTTCAGGATGCGCTGCTTGACGATCTCCCCGATGCTCAGCTCCCGCATCGTCGCCTGGTTCTCGTGCATGAACCGGTACAGCTGCCTGCCGGTGGCCAGCGCCTCGCTGTAACGGCGCAGCATCTCGCGCTTGGTCTCCAGCGTCTTCGGCTGTTCCTGCGCCCATTCGATCAGCTCGTCGATGGACCGCGTACGGTCGTCGAAGACGCTGATGATGATGTCTTCCTTGGTCTTGAAGTGGTAGTAGAGGGCGGCCTTCGTGACGTCCAGCCGCTCCGCGATCTCGCGGAGCGAGGTCTTCTCGTACCCCTGCTCGGCGAAGAGCTCCAGCGCGACGTCCTGGATGCGCTGGCGCGTGTTCCCCCGCTTGACCTGCGGTCCCGTGCCGCTGGAGCTGCTGGACATGTGTCTCCCCACGAACTTACTTGACGCCCGGCTAGTGACGGGTCTACCTTCCCCAGTGTAGTGAACTAGCCGGGCGGCAAGTAAGTGTCCGCGCGGCGAATGAAGAAGATCGGTGTCACGGGGAGTGGACATGGGCGACGCAGTGAAGCAGGCCGGAGCGGCGGAGGAGGTGAAGCCGCGCAGCGTACGGGTGGTCCTGATGGCACTCATGATCGCCATGCTGCTCGCGATGCTCGACAACATGATCATCGGCACCGCGATGCCGACCATCGTCGGCGAGCTCGGCGGCCTCGAACACCTCTCCTGGGTGGTCACCGCCTACACCCTGGCCACCGCCGCCTCCACCCCCATCTGGGGCAAGGTCGGCGACATGTACGGGCGCAAGGGCTCCTTCCTCACCTCGATCGTCATCTTCCTCATCGGCTCGGCCCTCAGCGGCATGGCCCAGGACATGGGCCAGCTGATCGGCTTCCGCGCCGTCCAGGGCCTGGGCGCCGGCGGTCTGATGGTCGGCGTCATGGCGATCATCGGCGACCTGATCCCGCCCCGTGAGCGCGGCAAGTACCAGGGCATGATGGCCGGCGTGATGGCCCTCGCCATGATCGGCGGCCCGCTGGTCGGCGGCACCATCACCGACCACATGGGCTGGCGCTGGTCCTTCTACATCAACCTCCCGCTCGGCGCCGTCGCCCTCGCGATGGTCTCGGCGGTCCTGCACCTCCCGAAGAAGAAGGCGCAGGGGAAGATCGACTACCTCGGCGCGGCCCTGCTGACCGTGGCCATCACCTCGACCGTCCTCGTGACGACCTGGGGCGGCACCGAGTACGCCTGGGGCTCCGGCCAGATCATCGGCCTGATCGTGGTGGGCGTCCTGGCCATCGCCGCCTTCCTCTGGGCCGAGACCAAGGCCGCCGAGCCGGTCATGCCGCTGCACATCTTCCGCAGCCGCAACTTCACCCTGATGTCCGTCATCGGCTTCCTCGTCGGCTTCGCCATGTTCGGCGGCGTGCTCTACCTCCCGCTCTTCCAGCAGGCGGTCCAGGGCGCCTCCGCCACCAACTCCGGCCTGCTGCTCCTGCCGATGCTGCTCTCGATGATGGTCGTCTCGCTCATCGCGGGCCGCATCACCACCAGCACCGGCAAGTACAAGGTCTTCCCGATCGCCGGCGGCGCCCTCATGGTCGTCGGACTGTTCCTGCTCGCCACCATGGACACCGGCACCACGCGCCTGGTCTCCGGCCTCTACATGGCCGTCCTCGGCGCCGGCCTCGGCTTCCTGATGCAGATCACCATGCTGGTCGCCCAGAACAGCGTGGAGATGAAGGACATGGGTGTCGCCTCCTCCTCGGCCACCCTCTTCCGCACCCTCGGCGGCTCCTTCGGCGTGGCCCTGATGGGCTCCCTGTTCACCTCCCGGGTCACGGACACCATGTCCGAGCGCCTCGGCCCGCAGGCCGCCAAGGCCTCCGGTTCCGCCCAGCTCGACGCGGCCAGCCTGGCCAAGCTGCCCGAGGCCGTACGCGACGCCTACCAGCACGCGGTGGCGGCCGGCACGCACTCGGCGTTCCTGCTCGGCGCGGCGATCGCCGTCCTCGGCTTCGCGCTCGCCTGGTTCGTCAAGGAGGTCCCGCTGCGGGGCGCCGGCCCTGCCCAGGCCGGCGGCGGCCCCGAGGCCAAGGCCGCCTCCTCCCCGGCGGACTCGTTCGCGCACTGACGCGCACGGACCGAGAACACGGCCCAAGAGGCGGGTGGGGCCCGGGATTCCCCGGGCCCCACCCGCCTCTTCGCATGTTCCAGGGGCCTGAGGGACACCTGTGTCCAGAGCGGCTATAAAGGACCAAAGTCCTCATTACCTGGAATTTATGGGGTAATTCAGGGGAACCTTCTCAGGTTCGAAGGCGTCCTGATCCACATGACGCGCACGCAGAAGCACAGCCTCCGGGCCCGGATAGCCGTCGCGGCCTCACCGTGTGGGGGGTCACCACCCTCGTCCCCGCCGGCGAGGACCACCCCCTCCCCAGCCATGGGAACGCGTCAGGGAGCAGCGCCGCCCCGGGAGACGGGAAGCGGGGCGGCGGCGCGAGCGCGACGCCCTCCTCCTCCGTGCCCGACGGCATCGCCCACGCCTCGGAGGCCGGCGGGAACGCCGTCGACATCACCATCGACGACGGCCCCGACCCCCGCTGGACCCCCCAGGTCCTCGACGTCCTGGCCAAGTACGACGTGAAGGCCGTCTTCTGCATGATCGGCCCGCAGGCCAAGGCCCACCCGGACCTGGTCAAGCAGGTCGTCGCGGCCGGCCACCGGCTCTGCGACCACACCATGGACCACGACACGGCCATGGACAAGAAGCCCGTCGCCTACCAGGAGGCGCAGATTCTCGACGCGAAGAAGCTGATCGAGGAGGCCGCCGGCGGCGGCGCCAGGGTCGAGTACTACCGCAGGGTCGAGTACTACCGCGCCCCCGGCGGGGCCTTCACCCCCGACAGCCGGCGCATCGCCGCGGCCGCCGGGATGCGCCCCCTCGGCTGGAACGTCGACACCAAGGACTTCGGCAGGCCCGGCACCGCCGCCATCGTCGCCAACGTCAAGCGCGAGATCGGCAACGGCCCCACGGTGCTCTTCCACGACGGGGGCGGCGACCGCCGCCAGACCGTCGCCGCCCTCGACCAGGTACTGGGCTGGCTCAAGGACGAGGGGCGGCCGACCGGCTTCCCGGTCCGCACCGCCCCCTGACACGCCGTCGCACGGCGAACGGGTGAGGGTCTGGGACCCGGCCCGGCCCACGGTGTTCCCTGGTCGCGCACGCAGCCCCGTACGACCGCACCCGCCAGGAGGCCCCGTGATCCCCGTGAACCAGCTCAGCGACCCCGCCGTCCGCGCCTTCGTCGCGGCCCTCAACGCCGGCGACCAGCAGGCGTTCGGCGCGGCCCTGACGCCGGGCGCGACCATGTCCGACGACGGCAGCGACCGCGACCTGAACGACTGGGCCGAGCGGGAGATCTTCTCCTCCAACGGCCACATGGACGTCGAGGCCGAGTCCGACGGCGGCCGCTCCCTGGTCGCCGACTACCGCAACGACACCTGGGGATCGATGCGCACCGCCTGGCGGTTCACCGTCTCCGACGGCCGCGTCAGCCGCTTCGAGACCGGCCAGGCCTGAACACCGGACCCGACGGACCCCACCGGCCCCTACAGCCCCCGCGCCACCTGAAGCACCGCCGCCGTCAGCGGCCCGTTCTCCGGGGCGATCCCGCCCGGGAAGCCGAAGCGGCGGCGCGTGTACCCGTACGCGATGCCCGTCACCGGGTCGGCGAACCCGTTGGCGCCCGCCGCGCCGCAGTGCCCGAAGGCCTCCGGGCCCACCGCGTGCTGCTTCTCGAAGCCCAGCCCGAAGTGGTCCGCCTCCGGGACCACCGCGTCCTGCCCCGGGGTGTGCAGCCGCGCGACCTCGGCCACCATGTCCGGCTCCAGCAGCGCCGGCCGGCCGTCCAGCCCGCTGATCGCGGCCGCGTACAGGGCCGCGATACCGCGCGCCGTGCCGACGCCGCCCGCCGAGGCCGGGCCGAGGGCCTTCACCCTGGGGTGGTTGGCGTACGTGACCGGGTCCATCCCGTGGTGCATGTTGAACGCCACCCGCATCCGCTCCGGCAGCGGCCCGCCCGCGGCCAGCGCCTCCAGCTGCGCCGGCGTCGGCAGCATCTCCAGCACGGGCTTCCAGCGGCCCTCCAGTTCGGCCGGCAGCCCCATGTACAGGTCCAGTCCGTACGGCGCCCGCACCCGCTCCTCGTAGACCTCCTGGATCGAACGGCCCGTCACCCGGCGCACGACCTCACCGGTCAGCGCGCCGATCACGAAGGCGTGGTAGCCGTACGCCGTCCCCGGCTCCCAGTGCGGCTTCTGCCGGGCCAGCGCGGCCGCCACGAGGGCGTCGTCCGCGATCAGCTCGTACGAGAACTCGTCGACGGCGATCAGCCCGGAGCCGTGGGCGACCAGCTGCCGCACCGTCAGTCGCTCCTTGCCGTCGCCCTTGAACTCCGGCCAGTACTCCGACACCGGCCGGTCCAGGTCGAGTACGCCCTCCTGCGCCAGCAGCGCCACCACCAGGTGGGCAGCGCCCTTGGTGATCGAGAAGACCCCGCTGAGGGTGCCCCCGTCGGTGTCCTCGCCGCCCCACAGGTCCACCACGGTCCGGCCGTGGTGACGCACCGCCAGCTGGGCCTCCGGGGAGTGCGGTTCCGCCGCCACGAAGGCCTCGAACGCCTCGCGGACCGGCTCCCAGCCCGCCTCGACCGTCCCATTGATCGTCATGCCCATGACATCCCCCGTATCCATCCGCAGATCGTTCCGTCGTTCTGCGCCCACACAACCAGAGCCGGTGGGCTCATATGCCCGCCATGGCCGGAATCTGTCACCTGTGACCGCCCGCCCCGCTCACGTACGGGTGAACGCGCGGCCCGTGACGTTCCAGCCCGCCGCCGGGGCCCGTTGGACCGGGCATGAAGCGCACCCGCACCGCCGCTCTCACCGTCACCGTCGCCGCAGCCGTCGCGGCCCTCACCCCCGTCCTCGGCCAGGCGGCCGCCACCGCCGCCGACGGCAAGGGGGAGGGCAAGGGGAACCTCCCCCAGGACCCGGTCGGGAGCGGCAGGTCGTGGAGCAAGGACCAGAAGCACAAGGTGGAGGGGGAGGCCCGCTTCCACCCGGGGGTGCAGTACGAGACCGTCACCCGGCCCGGCACCGCGGCCGCCCCCGAGTGGGAGCGCAAGACCGGGAACCCGGACACGCTGGCCTGGCTGCCCTCGTACGAGTTCGCCTGGACGGTCTCCGACGTGCTGGTGAACAAGGGCCTGACCACGAAGAACGGCAAGCACCCCCTCGTCCTGCACGCCGTGCTGCGCGACGCGGGACACACCGCGGTCGCGGAGGTGCGCAAGGAGCTGGCCGGACAGGCCGCGACGGGCCGTCAGAAGGTGGCGGGGAACAAGCGGATCGCGTGCGACACCGGCGACTACACGGTGGAGTGGACGATCGAGCGCCCCGGCTACGCGAAGGTGGGCGGCACGCTGCGCTGGAACTCCAGCTGCGAGCAGTACCGGACGGCGTTCGCGGCGGAGCACACCGGGAAGTAGCCGCGGAAGGGTGGCCTGCCGCCCTGCGCACCTTGTGGGTGCTCGTCGGGCGACGCGGCCACGGCTCCTGGATCAAGGGCCGTGAACCATTCTGCCGTACGGGGAAGGGGCGTGACGGGGGTCGAAGGTCCCGTCCGGCCGGTCTTTTTCAGCCCTTTTTCCGGCCCGCCTCGGCCGCCTTCGCGGCGATGCCCTCCAGCACCGCCTTGGCGTCGCCGTTCGCGTCGACGGCGTGGCCGATGTTGCGCTTGATGGTGTCGCTGACCGTCACCCACGACGGGTCGTTGACCGGGTAGAGCTGCGCGCCGCGCAGGGCCGTCAGGAACTGCTCGTCGTTGCGGTCGAGGCCGCCGCCCGAGGGGGTGCGGGAGGCCGAGACCGTCGAGGGCAGCAGGTGGTAGCGGCCGGCGAAGTCCGACAGGTTCTTGTCCTGGTAGACGAAGTCCAGGAACTTGCCGATCTCCGCGCCCTTCCCGTTCTGCTTGAACGCCATCATCCAGTCGGCCACGCCCACCGTCGGCGGGGTCTCGCCCGCACCGAGGGTGTCCGAGACCGGCATGGGCACGGCGTTGACCGTCATGCCCTTGGCGCGGGCCTCGTGCAGCAGCGAGGGGTAGCCGTTGACCATGCCGACCTCGCCGCGCAGGAACGCGGCGAAGGCGTCGGCGCGGTTGAGCTGGGACGGCGGGGTCGGACCGGTGAGGCCCGGGGTGACCAGCTTCTCCTTGAGCCAGCGGAACGTCGAGATGTTCTGGTCGGAAGCGAGGCTGTAGTTGCCGCTGTTGTCGGCGTACCCGCCGCCGTTGCTCAGCTCCCAGATCATCGCCTCGGCATGCGCCTCCTCGGGGCCCAGCGGCAGGGCGACCGGGTACTTCACGCCCTTTTCCTTGAGCGCCTTGGCATCGGCCGTCAGGTCGGACCAGGTCTTCGGCGCATTGGTGATGCCGGCCTGCCTGAACAGGGTGTCGTTGTAGAAGAGGAGACGGCTGGACGCCACGAACGGCAGGCCGTAGAGGGTGTTGCCGACGGAGCCGGCCTCGGCGAGCGGCTGGAGGAAGTTCGCCTCGGCGCTGATCGAGAGCAGTTCTTCCGCGGAATACAGTTTTCCCTGGGCCGCGAAGTCCGAGTAGGAACCCATCAGTGCCATGTCCGGCGCATTGCCGGCCTTGACCATACGGGAGACCTCGCGGTCGATGTCGGCCCAGGGCAGGAGCTGCACCTGGACCTTGATGCCCGGGTTGGCGGCGGTGAAATCCTTCGTCACCTTGTCCCAAAAGGCCTTGGAGCTGTTGGCCGGGCTGTCGCCGTATTCGGCGGCCACCAGGCGCAGCGTACCGCTGTCACCTGCGTCGCCGGCGGAAGATCCGCAGCCGGACAGCGGCACGAGCAGGCCGAACACGGTCGCCGTGGCGGCCGCGCCGAATATTCTTCGTTGCACGGGTGGATACCCCTGATTTTCTTTTGAGTCCGGATATTACTTATGAGTTGCTCCGGGCTGGGGTGTCCCGCCGTGGCCCGTCCTGGCCGGAATTCTCTCCCGAGGGCGGCGGAGTTGTTTCCATTGGGTCGGCACTTGTGTTCAATGCTCCAAAAAGGCTTTTCCGTATTTGTGTTTTCGAATATGCCCCGATGGAATTGGACGCGCGTAGACC
>NZ_JZWV01000205.1 GCF_000966975.1 Streptomyces katrae
CGCGTAGACCTACCGAAAAGCCCGTTTCCTGCCGGAAGCGGGCTGCGTGCCGTTCACGTGTCTTTCCGGTCCGGGGCCCTAGCGTGGCCCCGTGACGAGCAATCAGGAGATGTGGCGGCGGGCGGCCGTGGTGCTCTGTGCGGCAGCGGCGATGACCGGACAGGGACACCCGGCGGGCGCGTCCGCCGGGACGCCGTCGGCGGCCCTCGTCTACGTGGCCGACCTCCACGCCGACACGGTGTCGGTCGTCGACCCCGCCGCCGGCAGGGTCGTGGACGCCGTTCCCGTCGGGAGCGGACCGGACAGCGTGGCCGCCGCCCCGGACGGCTCCCGCGTCTACGTCACCGATTCGGCGGCGGACACCGTGTCGGTGATCGACGCCCGCAGCAGGAAGGTCATCGCGACCGTCCCCGTCGGAGACGAACCGAGCAGGGTGACGGTCTCCCCCGACAGCGAGCACGTCTACGTGGCCAACGTCGCCTCGGACACAGGTGCCGGCCGTCGGGGGTGAGCCGTATCCAACCTGAGCTCGGACGACGTGTCCGTGATCGGCACCCGCGCCCGTGCCGTCACGGACACCGTCCCGGTGGGCCACGGCCCCAACGGCCTGGCCGTCGGCCCGGACGGCTCCCGGGTCTACGTCAGCAACTTCGACTCCGACACCCTGTCGGTCATCGACGCCTCGACGGACCGCGTGAGGGACACCGTTCCCGTGGGCGACGGCCCGACGGGCGTGGCCGCGTCCCCCGGCCGGCCCTAGCCGGCCCTAGTCGGCGAACTCGCCGGCGTACGGGTCGGGCTCGCCCGTCTCGGGGTTGCGGCCCTCCTGCCAGCGGCGCTGCGCCTTGCGCCAGTGCACGAAGCTGAGGTGGCCGGCGTCCCAGAAGGTGATGCCGACGGGGCTCACGTCGAACTCGTCGGAGCACATCCGCAGCAGGAACTCGGCCATGCCGTACGGGTACACCGCGAAGGCCTCGGCGGTGTGCCGCCCGACGACGAGGACCGGCCAGCGGTCCGGGTCGGGGTCGGTGGTGAGCCAGCAGAGGATGTCGGCGCCGGCGGTGACCCCCCAGGCGATGATCGACTCCGGGTCCACGTCGAAGGCGGCCCGGCCGCCCCCGGCCTCCCAGGCCTGCCGGGCGTTGGCGGTCTCCTCGGCCATCTCGGCCGGGTCCCACTGGAGTCCGGGCTTCGGGAGGGGGAGCAGGATCCCGGCCTCGCCGTTGATCGAACCGGCGCCGAAACGGCCCATGAACGCGACGAAGTCGGAGGGGAAACGGGTGCCCCAGGCGGCCTCGGCCGCCTGCCAGTCGATGTCCTCGTCGGCGCCGTGCGTCGCCGGCATGATCTGCTCCAGCGCCTTGACCCGCGCGTTCTCCGTCATGCCCGCCGCTCCCCTGACACCCCACCTCAACCGCCCCAACCTACCGCCCGAGGGCGCCGTGACCTAGGCCGTCTCTTCCGGATCTTGTCTGACC
>NZ_JZWV01001434.1 GCF_000966975.1 Streptomyces katrae
GCCCCCGCCACCCCCTCGACCGGAGCAGCGGTACCCGCGCCCGCCACCGAGGGCGCCAAGTCCTCCGTCCCCACCCCCCAAGGACCTCGCCGCCCTGCGTGCCCCCGGCCAGGGCGCCGGCGCCACGCACCCCCACCCCGCCCCCAGCCCGGCCGGCAGCGCCCTGCGCTGGTCCTCCGACAAGGGCTGGATCGACCGCCCCGGCCCTCTCGGCGAACCCGCCGAGACCGCCTCCCTGCCGACCCTGGCCCAGCTCACCAGCGCCGAACAGCGCTGGGCCGACCGCGAGGAGGACATCACCACCGTCGGCGGCGACCCCTTCGAGGTCGGCCAGGTCTTCGCCCGCCGCTGGATGGAACGCCTCCCCGAGACCGGGCACCTGCAGAAGCTCGCCACCATGTACCCGCGCGTCCCGCACCGCATCGACGGGGAGCTGCTGCGCTACGCCGCCCGCTTCGGGCTCCTCGCCCACAAGGACGACCAGATCGACGAGCACGACCGCTACGCCATCCGCGCCGGGTTCTGGAGGGAGATCGACGTGCGCGCCGCGGCCGAGCACGTGGGCGGAGCGTCGGCCTCCGCGGCGGCGGCGCCGATGACCCCGGCGGCCGAGTAGGGGCGGGAGCCGCGTAGGCTGCTCCCTCGTGAGTACGGGCACAGCACAGGCAGGGCACACCACGGCAGAGGCCGCCGGGCCGGCGTCCGGGGTGGTCTGCGCGGTGCGTGACCTGGTCAAGACCTACCCCGCGGTCCGCGGCCGGCGCGGCGCACCCGCCCTGCCCGAGACCCGGGCCACCGACGGGATCTGCCTGGAGGTCCGGCGCGGCGAGATCTTCGGACTGCTCGGCCCCAACGGCGCCGGCAAGTCCACCCTGGTCCGCCAGCTCACCGGGCTGCTGCGCCCCGACGCGGGCTCCGTCACCCTCCTCGGCCACGACCTCGTACGCCACCCCGAGCGCGCCTCGCGCCTCCTGGCCTACCTGGGTCAGGAGTCCACCGCCCTCGACGAGCTCACCGTCGCCCTCGCCGCCGAGACCACCGGCCGGCTGCGCGGCCTGGACGCCCGCGCGGCGCGGGCCGCACGGGACGAGGTCCTGGAGGAACTCGGGCTGACCGGGATCGCCGGACGCCCCCTCAAGAAGCTCTCCGGCGGACAGCGCCGGCTCGCCTGCTTCGCCGCCGCGCTGGTGGGGGAGCGGCCGGTGCTCGTCCTCGACGAGCCCACCACCGGTATGGACCCCGTCGCCCGGCGCGCCGTCTGGGCGGCCGTGGACCGCCGCCGCGACCGGCACGGCGCCACGGTGCTGCTGGTCACCCACAACGTCATCGAGGCGGAGACCGTCCTCGACCGGGTCGCCGTCATCGACCAGGGCAAGGTCATCGCCTGCGACACCCCGGCCGGCCTGAAGGCCAGGGTCTCCGACGAGGTCCGCCTGGAGCTCGTGTGGCGCACCGCCCCGCCGCTGGAGGTGCCCGAGGTCGCCGCGCTCGCGCCCTCGGCCGCCGAGTCCGGGCGCCGCTGGGTGCTGCGGCTGGGCCAGGACGAGGCCCGCGCCGCCGTCGCCGCCGTCACCGGCGGCCCGGCCTTCGCCGCCCTCGACGATTTCACGTTGGCCACGCCGAGCCTGGAGGACGTCTACCTCGCGCTGGGCGGCCGGATGAAGGGTCTGGTCAAGTCGTGACCACCGCTGCCGCCCCCGCCGCCGTCCTGGCCCCCCGGGCACGGCTGTTCCCCGCCCTCGCGGCCGTCTACCGGGCCCAGCTGTCCCGGGCGAGGGTCGCCCGCATCCCCCTCCTGTTCGTCGCCACCTTCCAGTCCGTCGGGATCATGGTCCTGATGCGGGGCGTGGTGGACGGAGGCTCCGAGGCCCGTGCGGTCGTCGCCGGCTCCTCGGTCCTCGTCGTCGCCTTCGTCGCGCTCAACCTCCTGGCCCAGTACTTCGGCCAGCTCCGGGCGAGCGGCGGGCTCGACCACTACGCCACCCTGCCGGTGCCGCCCGCCTCCGTGGTCCTGGGCGCGGCCGCCGCGTACGCCTCCTTCACCCTGCCGGGGACGCTGGTGACGGCCGTCTTCGGGTGCGTGCTGTTCGGGCTGCCGATGGGCGGGCTGTGGATCCTGGCCGCGGTGGTGCCGCTGGCCGGCGCGGCCCTGGCCGGGCTCGGCGCGGCGCTGGGCCTGCTGGCGCCCCGGCAGGAGCTGGCCACGCTCGCCGGACAGCTCGGCATGTCGGCGGCGCTGCTGCTGGGGGTGCTGCCGGCGGAGCGGATGCCGCAGGTCGTCGTGTGGGCGCGGGACCTGCTGCCCTCCACCTACGGGGTGGAGGCCTTCGCACGGACCTTCGCCCCGCACCCGGACTGGGCGGCGGTCGCCGCCGACCTCGGGGTGTGCGCGGCGGTGGGGGTCCTCTCCCTGGCCGTCGCTACCTGGGCCTACCGGCGGGCGTCGGTCCGCTGACGCGGACGCCGCGACCACCTGGCACGATGTGGGGGTGACCGAAGCCGAGACCCCGCCGCTGCCGCCGCCTCCGCCGCCCGCCGGCCTCCCCGACCAGGAGCCCGCCGTCACCCCGGCGGACATCCGTGACGGGGCCGCCGTCGCCCTGGTGGTGGGCGTCTCCGGCGCGCTCCTCGCGCTGCTGTGGGCCTGGCTCGCGCCGCGCGTCCAGTACGTCGCCCACGGCCAGGCCGTGTTCCTGAAGAACACCGAGGGCGAGGCGCGGATCGGCGCCGACGGAACCTTCTTCCTGCTGTCGCTGGGGCTGGGCGTGCTGAGCGGGCTCGCCGTCTTCCTGTGGCGGCGGCGCGGGGGCGTCGCGCTGGTGGCCGGGCTCACGGTCGGGTCGTGCTTCGCCGCGGTGGTGGGGTGGCGGATGGGGCTGTGGCTGGGACCCGGCACCGATGTCGTCGCCGCGGCGGGCAAGGCGGGGGAGGACGTGCCGTTCGACGCGCCGCTGCAGTTGCTGGCCTACGGGGTGCTGCTGGG
>NZ_JZWV01001435.1 GCF_000966975.1 Streptomyces katrae
GAACCCGNAGCCCGGGGCCGAAGGCGGGGCGGAAGCCCGGAGACCTGGCCCGGGGCCCGGGGCCCGGGGCCGAAGCCCGAAGCCCGGAGCTGGAGCCGGGGCCGAAGCCGGGGCGGAAGCCCGGAGCCCAGGGCCGGAGCCGGGGCCGAAGCCTGGGGCCGGGGTCCGGGGTCGGAGCCGGAGCCCGGGGTCGGAGCCGGAGCCTGGGGCCGGGGTCCGGGGTCTAGAGCCGTACGAGGGTGACCTCGGTGGCCTTCACGCTCGTCCAGACCGCCGCGCCCTCGGACACGCCCAGTTCGGCGGCCGCCTCCGGGGTGATCTCCGCTACCAGGTCGGGGGCTTCGGCCGAGCCGACGAGGACGCGCAGCCGGCTGCCGACCGCGGTGACCTCCCGTACCGTCCCCGGCCACACGTTCCGGGGGCTGCCGCCGGGCCGGTCCCGGTGGACGGACACCGCCTCCGGGGCGATGATCGCGAGGGCCTCGGCCCCCTCCGGCAGCGCCTCGGCCACCACCAGCCGCCCGCCGCCCGCCAGCGCGAGCCCGTCGGCGGAGGCGGTGCCCGGCCAGGCGTTGCGGCCCAGCATGCGCGCCACCCACGGCGAGCGCGGGTGCCGGGTGACCTCCGCGGGCGGGGCGTCCTGGAGGGTGCGTCCTGGAGGGTGCGGCCGTCGGCCAGTACGAGGACCCGGTCGGCCAGCGACACCGCCTCGACCGGGTCGTGCGTGACGATCAGGCACACCCCGCCGAAGCCCGCCAGATGCGTGCGCAGGGTGTGCCGGACGTGTGCCCGGGTGGTCTGGTCGAGGGCGGCGAGGGGCTCGTCGAGCAGCAGCAGCCGTGGCCGGGCGGCCAGCGCCCGGGCCAGGGCCACGCGCTGCGCCTGCCCGCCGGACAGCTGCGCCGGCTTGCGCTGGGCGAGGTGGCCGACGCCGAGCCGGTCGAGCCACGCCTGCGCCTCGCGGCGGGCCTCGGCGCGCGGCACCCGCCGGGCGCGCAGCCCGTACGCGGTGTTGGCGAGGGCGCTCAGGTGCGGGAACAGCGCCCCGTCCTGCGGGACCCAGGCCACCTGGCGGCGGTGCGGGGGCAGGGCGGTGACGTCGGTGTCGCCGAGCCGGAGTTCGGCGTGGGCGCGGGGGGTCAGGCCGAGCAGGGCGCGCAGCAGGGTGGTCTTGCCCGCGCCGTTCTCGCCCACCACGGCGATGGTCGTGCCCGGCCCGGCGTCGAGGGTCAGCCGGTTGAAGCCGGTGACCTCGGCGTGCAGGGGCCAGCGGCCGCCGTCCGCGGCGGCCGGTCCGGCCCCCTCCGCGGAGGTGCCGTTCCGCCCGGCCGGGGGTTCCTCGGCGGCCGCCGGGGCGGACCCGGCGGCCTTGCGGACGGCCGGGGTGCCGGCCCAGCGGCCGCGCAGGGCGATGAGGACGGCCATGGCGATGGCGAGCAGCAGCAGCGAGACCGAGGTGGCCGCCTCGGGCCGGTCCTGCAGCAGCAGGTAGACCTGGAGCGGCAGGGTCTGGGTGGTGCCCGGCAGGTTCCCGGCGAAGGTGATGGTCGCGCCGAACTCGCCCAGTGCCCGGGCCCACGTCAGGGCCGCGCCCGCGATCAGGCCGGGGGCCACCATGGGCAGGGTCACGGTGAAGAACACCCGGACCGGCGGGGCCCCGAGGGAGGCGGCGGTCTCCTCGTAGCTCTGCTTGAGCCCGCCCAGCGCCCCTTCCAGGCTGATCACCAGGAAGGGCATGGCGACGAACGTGGCCGCGACGACGGCGCCCGAGGTGTGGAAGGGCAGGGTGATGCCGAAGGTGCTCTCCAGCCAGGGCCCCAGCAGTCCGCGCCGCCCGAAGCCCAGCAGCAGCGCGACACCGCCGACGGTCGGCGGCAGCACCATCGGCAGCAGCACCAGCGAGCGGACGAAGGCCTTGCCCTTGAACTCGACCCGCGCCAGCAGCCAGGCCAGCGGCACCCCGAGCAGGAGGGAGAGGCCGAGCGCCCAGGCGGACACCAGCAGGGAGAGCCGCAGGGCCTCGGTGACACCGGGGCTGGTGAGGTGCTCGGCGAGCTCGCCCCAATGGGTGCGGGTGAGGATGCCGATGAGCGGCAGCAGCAGGAACGCGACGGCGAGCAGCGCGGGGAGCGCCAGCGTCACGGGGGGCCGGGTGCGGGTGCGGGGTCTGCTCACGGGATTCCTGGTCGGGGCGGCTGCGGCTGGCTGACGGGGGGTACGACGAAGGGGCTGCCCGTCCCCCCGGACCGGGCAGCCCCGCCGCGCCATGGTGTTACGGCTTCTGGAAACCGGCGTCCTGGAGGATCTTCTGCGCCTCCGGGGAGCTCAGCCAGGCCACGAACGCGGCCGCGGCCTCGGCGTTCTTGGACTGCTTGAGCGTGGCGGCCGGGTAGGAGGCGACGACGTTCTGCTCGTCCGGGATGTCGACGCTGACGACCTTGTCGCCGGACTTGGCGGAGTCGGTCTTGTAGACGAGGCCGGCGTCGGCCTCACCCAGCTCGACCTTGCTCAGGACGGCGCGGACGTTGGGCTCCTGGGAGACCGGCTTCACCTCGATCTTCTGGGCGTCGAGGATCTGCTTGCTGTAGCGGCCGACCGGGACCTCGGGGGCCGCGAGGACGACCTTGATCTTGGAGTCGGCGAGGTCCTTGAGCTGGGCGATCTTGAAGGGGTTGCCCTTGCCGGTGGCGATGACCAGGCGGTTCTTCGCGATGACCGTGGGGTCGTTGGCCTCCGCCTTGACGCCGTCCATCGTCTTGGTGTCGGCGGTGACCAGCGCGTCGGCCGGGGAGCCCTGCTTGACCTGGGCGGCGAGCTCCTGCGAACCGGCGTAGGAGAACTTCACCTTGGTGCCCGGGTGGGACTTCTCGTAGGCCGCGCCGGCCGCGTTGAAGACGTCGGTGAGGGAGGACGCGGCGAGCACCGTGAGGTTCGCGGCCTTCGCCCCGGCGGCGGGGGCCGAGGCGGACGGGGTGCC
>NZ_JZWV01001436.1 GCF_000966975.1 Streptomyces katrae
GGCCGAGGCGGACGGGGTGCCTGCGGCGTCGGCCTTCTTGTCGTCGTTGCCGCCGCAGGCGGACAGCGGGACGAGCAGGGCGGCGGTCAGCGCGGCGGCGGCCGCGCGACGGCCGTTCAGGATCGCGTGCATGACAGGGAGCTCCTAGGTCGGGTCGGCGGCCGGCCGGGGGCCGGGCCGCGCGGTATGACCCGCGCCGTGACGGGCGGAGCGGGTGGGGGCGAACGGTGGTGCGCGCGGGGCGGGGGCGGCGGTGTGCCGCGCCGCGTCGGGGTTCAGGTGCGGTCGATGTGCACGCTGGTGGACTTCACGCGGGCGGTGGCCTGCATGCCGACCTCCAGTCCGAGCTCCTCGACGGCCTCGCGGGTCAGCAGGGAGACCAGGCGGTGGGGTCCTGCCTGGATCTCGACCTGGGCGGCCACGTCGCCGAGCGTGACGGCCGTGACGATGCCGGGGAAGGCGTTGCGCGCCGAGGTGTACGGCTCCCCGTCCTCGGTGTGGGCGCCCTGCCCCACCTCGACGGAGAAGGCGGCCAGGTCACGGCCCTCGATCAGGCGGCGCCCCGCCTCGTCGCGATGGGTCGCGACCCGGCCGGCGTCGGCCCAGCGGCGGGCGGTGTCCGGGCTGACGCCCAGCAGGCGCGCCGCCTGTCCGATGGTGTAGGACTGCATGTGCGACAAGGTAGGGGCATTGAGAGCGCATGTGCAACTCGTTTGGCTCGTTATCTATGGCAGATGCCATGGGGCTTGTGGTATCCGCCAAAAAGGGTTCCGTCTGCGGGGCGGTGGATCGGTAGGCTCGGCGCATGGCTGATACGAAGAGCACGGGCGGAACGGCGGCCGGGCCGGGTCCGCTGGAGGCGGGTACCGCGCGGGTGGACGCCTGGATCTGGTCGGTCCGGCTCACCAAGACCCGGTCCGTCGCGGCGACCGCCTGCCGTGCGGGGCACGTCAAGGTCAACGGCGAGCGTGCGAAGCCCGCGCAGCAGGTGCGGGCGGGGGACGAGGTACGGCTG
>NZ_JZWV01001437.1 GCF_000966975.1 Streptomyces katrae
GGTACGGCTGTTCCACGCGGGGCGGGAGCGCGTGGTGGTGGTGCGCAAGCCGGTGACGAAGCGGGTGGGGGCGCCGGTGGCCGCGGAGTGCTTCGTCGACAACAGCCCGCCGGTGCCGACGGCCGTGGAGGCCGCCGTCGTCGGCATCCGGGACCGGGGGGCCGGGCGGCCCACCAAGCGGGAGCGGCGGGAGTTCGACAGCCTGCGGGGGCGGTAGTCGGTGGCCGGCCGGGGCGGGTGCGGGGGTGCCGCTGCGCGGTGCCGTCTCCCCGCCCCGCCCTTTCCCCGTTTCCAGGGGCTCCGCCCCCGACCCCGTTCCGGGGGC
>NZ_JZWV01001438.1 GCF_000966975.1 Streptomyces katrae
AGGTCCCCGCGGCCGGCGGGCCGCGGCTCGTGTCAGGTCTTGCGGTAGTCGTAGGCCTCCGTGGCCGCCGCCGCGACGGCTTCCAGGGGAGCGCCCGCCGAGGCGGCGACCACCGCCGCCACCGCGCCCTCCAGGAACGGGGCGTCCACGAGGCGGGAGTTCGGGGGGAGGTCGCCGTCCTCCAGGAGGGCCTTCACGGTCAGGACCGAGCTGCCCAGGTCCGCGAGCAGGGCCACCCCGGCCCCCTGGTCCACCGCGGCCGCCGCCGCGAGGACCAGTTCCGCGCTCGTGCCCAGGCCGCCGTCGGGGCTGCCGCCCGCCGGGGCCACCGGGGCCACCGCCCCGCCCGCCGCCAGGCCCCGGGCCAGCTGCGCCACCGACTCCGCCACCTGGGCGCTGTGCGAGACCAGGACGATGCCGACCGGGGTCACGAGGTCCCCTCCGCCGTGTCCGCGAGGGCCGTCAGGAGCAGGGCCGAGGAGGTGGCGCCCGGGTCCTGGTGGCCGATGCTGCGTTCGCCGAGGTAGCTCGCCCGGCCCTTGCGGGCCAGTATCGGCACCGTCGCCAGGGCGCCCGCCTCCGCCGCGTCCCGGGCCGCGCGGTAGGACGTGCCGAGTGCCGCCACCCCCGGGGTCAGGGCGTCCAGCATCGTCTTGTCGCCCGGCGCCGCCCCGCCCAGCTGGGCCACCGCGCCCACCCCGGCCTCCAGGGCCCGGTGCAGTGCGGTGTCGGAGACCTCGGGGTCCTCGCCGAGCTCCTTGCCGGTGCGGCGCAGCAGCGTGCCGTACAGGGGGCCGGAAGCGCCGCCGACCGTGGAGATCAGCGTGCGGCCCGCCAGCTGGAGGAGCGCGCCGGGTGCCGTCGAGGGGTCCGCCCCGGCGAGGGCGGTCCGGACGGCCGTGAAGCCCCGCAGGAGATTGGTGCCGTGGTCGGCGTCGCCGATGGGGGAGTCGAGCTCGGTCAGCCGGTCCGCCTCCCGTTCCACGGCCGCCGCGGCGGCCTCCAGCCAGTCCCGGAAGAACTCTGCGTCACGCACCTGAATCCTTTCGTCTCGTCCGTCATGGTCGGTCCGTCGTCGATACGCCGTGGTCGACGCGCCGTGGTCCGTGCGTCGTCTCCGTCCCGCGTCCTCAGCGGCCCCAGCGCAGCGCCGGGGTCTGCACCGGGGCGTCCCAGAGCCGCAGGAGCTCCTCGTCGGCCCGGCAGAGCGTCACCGAACAGCCCGCCATGTCCAGGGAGGTCACGTAGTTGCCGACCAGGGCGCGGGCCACGGGGACGCCGCGGGCCGCCAGGATCCGGGCCACCTCCGCGTGGAACCCGTACAGCTCCAGCAGCGGGGTCGCGCCCATGCCGTTGACCAGGGCCAGGACGGGTCCGTCCGCCGGGCCGCCCGTCTCGGCGAGGCCGTCCAGTACGGCGCCCACGGCCACGTCCGCGATCTCCCGGGCGGTCATCATGGCCCGCCGCTCCCGGCCGGGCTCGCCGTGGATGCCGATCCCCAGTTCCAGCTCGCCCTCGGGGAGCTGGAAGGTCGGGCTGCCCTTCGCCGGGGTGGTGCAGGCGCTGAGGGCGACGCCGAAGCTGCGCGAGCTCTCGTTGACCTGCCGGGCGAGGGCGGCGACCCGGTCCAGCGGGGCCCCCTCCTCCGCGGCCGCCCCGGCGATCTTCTCCACGAACAGGGTGGCGCCCGTACCGCGGCGCCCGGCCGTGTACAGGCTGTCCGTGACGGCGACGTCGTCGTTGACGAGGACGCGCTCCACGCTCAGGCCGTCCTCCTCGGCGAGCTCGGCCGCCATCTGGAAGTTGAGCACGTCGCCGGTGTAGTTCTTGACGATGAACAGGACGCCCTGTCCGGAGTCCACGCCGGCCGCCGCGTGCAGCATCTGGTTGGGCACCGGCGAGGTGAACACCTCCCCGGGGCAGGCCGCGGAGAGCATCCCGTACCCGACGAACCCGCCGTGCAGCGGCTCGTGCCCGGAGCCGCCGCCGGAGACCAGGCCGACCCGGCCGCCGGTCTTCGCGTCACGCCGCAGCACCACCCGCCGCTCCACGTCGACGTCGAGCTCGGGATGTGCCGCCGCCATCCCGTGCAGGGCATCGGCGACCACGGTGTCCGCGGAGTTGATGAGCATCCTCAAAGCTGCCTCCCAAGTGGCGCGGCGCCCCGGCCCCGTTCGCGGCCGGGGCTTCGAAGTCAACCACGGCCGGACGCCGGATCAGGGGAGGAACGGCCAAGCGGACGGCAGGTCAGCCGCCCTGCTCCCGCAGTCGGCGGCTGACCTCGCCGAGGCCGTCGGCCAGCGCGTCGAGCTGTGCGGGGGTGAGCACGTCGACGAGGACCTCCCGTACGGCCGTCACATGGCCGGGCGCCGCCGCCTCCAGCCGGGCCCGGCCGGCGTCGGTGAGGACGGCGAAGACCCCGCGCACGTCGGAGGGGCAGCTGCGGCGCCGGACCAGTCCGGCCTTCTCCATCTGGGTGACCTGGTAGGTCAGGCCGCTCTTGGAGTTGATCAGCCCGTTGGCGAGTTCCGTCATGCGCAGCTCGCCGTCGGGTGCCGCGGCGAGCCGCACGAGGATCTCGTACTGGGGGTGGGAGAGTCCTGAATCGTCCTTGAGCTGCTGGTCGAGATGCCGGTTCACCAGGGCGGAAGCGGCCAGGAAGCCCCTCCAGGCCCGCATCTCGCGCTCGTCCAGCCATCTCGTTCCGTCCATGGCGCCAGGGTACACGAGTTGTTCGAATTTGAATCAATGGTTAGTCTCGGGTCGGCGGTTCGAATTTGAACAACTTGCTCAGAGAACGCTCCCTCGGGCCGCCCCGACCGGAAGGAATCCCCCATGACCAGCGCCTCCGCCACCGCGACGAAGGCCCCGGCCACGGCACCGGCCGTACCCGCC
>NZ_JZWV01001439.1 GCF_000966975.1 Streptomyces katrae
GCTTCATCCCCGCGCCGTTGCGGGAGACCAGCTGCCGGTAGGCGGTGGAGTTCACCAGGCCCGGGCTGGCGGCCTCCTCCCAGGTCAGGTGCTCCGGCTTGGGCATCAGCTGGTTGGACTTGACCAGCGCCAGTTCCGCCAGGCCGCCGAAGTTCGTCTCGAAGCCCCAGATCCGCTGCTCCGGGTCGAGCATCGTGTCG
>NZ_JZWV01001440.1 GCF_000966975.1 Streptomyces katrae
CCGTGCCCGTCGGCGGACTCCAGCTCCACCGACAGGCAGTGCGCCACGACCCGGTCACCCGCCTTCCACCGGTTGACGCCGGGGCCGGTGCGCAGCACCACGCCCGCCAGGTCCGAGCCCAGCACGTGGTAGGGGAGGTCGTGGCGGCGGGTGAGCTCCGAGAGGCGGCCGTAGCGCTCCAGGAAACCGAACGTCGGCAGCGGCTCGAAGATCGAGCTCCAGACGGTGTTGTAGTTGATCGCGCTCGCCATCACCGCGACCAGCGCCTCCCCCGGACCCGGCTCCGGCGTCGGCACCTCCCGCAGGTGCAGGGACTTGCGGGGGTCCTTCTCCGCCGACGGGATCCCCTCGAACATGCCGGTCTCGTCCCGGTGCACCACGTTGCCCCGGTAGGCCTCCGGCAGCGGCAGCGCCGCGAGGTCCTCGGGCAGCACGTCCTCGGAGAGCAGGGCCTCGACGATCTCGTCCACGTGACTTCCCTTGCGACGGAGGGATGCGACGGCGCCGGACGTGCGGGTCCGCCGGGGCGCGTCCAGGCAGGCTCCGCCCCGGGGATCGGGATCCGCCGGAGGGACGCTCGACGGAGGCGGGATCGAGTCACCTTCGAAGCGTCCTCAACCGGAGGTGCGGACCGTGATGCGTCGGGATCAGGGACCAGCGATCAGGGATCAGCGATCAGGGACCAGGGATCAGGGATCAGCGCCAGGGATCCGGAGATCCAGGGATCAGCCCGACCAGGAGGACGCGCCGTGCCGATCTACCGCCTCAGCCGCCGCCCGCAACCGACCCGCCGCAAGGAGCTGCCGCTCGACGGACTGCTGCGCCGGGCCGCGGAACGCGACCCCGCCGCCTGCGCGTTCCGCTCCCCCCACGGTACGCGGACCTTCGCCGAACTCGACGCACGGGCCGACCGGTTCGCCGCCTACCTCGAACACGCCCTCGGCCGGCGCGGGGCCCGCGTCGGGGTCGCCAACACCCTCGACGAGGAGTTCGCCGCCGCCTACTACGGCACCATCCGCAGCGGCAACACCGTCGTCCTCCTCAACCCCCTGATCCGGGCGGCGGGACTGCGCCGCGTGTGCGAACTGGCCGACGTCGAGATCGCCTTCCTGCCCACCGCCGCCGCCGAGCAGCTCGTCAAGACCGCCGACCGGCTGCCCCTGCTGCGCGAGGTCGTCGTCACCGACGCACCCGACGGGATCGTGCCCGCCGACGCCGTGCCGCTGTCCGTGGCCCTCGACCGCGCCCCGCAGCCCGGCCCGGGCACCGACGGCGCCCCCACCGACGTGCCCTTCGACCCGAACGCCGTGGTGTGCGTGCAGTTCACCACCGGGACGACCGGCCGGCCCAAGGGCGTCCGGCTCACCCACCGCAACCTGCTCGCCAACGCCGCGCAGACCGCCGCCGCACACCGGCTCGACTCCGCCTCGGTGATCCTCAACCACCTGCCGCTGTACCAGCCGATGCACCTCAACTCGGCCGTCCTCGCGGGCGCCTGCCAGGTGCTGTGCCCCGCCCCGCGCCCCGCGGCCGCCGTCGCCCTGGCCGCCCGCACCGGCGCCACCCACCTCTACAGCCTGCCCGCCCGGCTCCACCAGCTCGCCGCCGACCTGCGCCACGGCGAACTCCCCGATGCCGGAGAGCTGCCCGGCTTCCCCCTGCCCGCCGCTCCCGCCCTCGACCGGCTCACCGCCGTCCTCTCCGGTGGCAGCGCCCTCGCCCCCGCGGACGCCCGGCTGCTCTCCGAGCGGCTCGGCGTCCCCGTCCTCCAGGGGTACGGCCTGGTCGAACTCGCCCCCCTCACGCACTCCCAGCGGCCCGGTGAGGACCTCAGCGGCACCGGCTCCGTGGGCAGGCCCGTCCCCGGCACCTCCTGCCGCATCGTGCACCCCCGGACCGGCGTCCCGCTCGGGCCCGGCGAGACCGGCGAGGTGCAGCTGAGCGGACCCCAGCTGATGGCCGGCTACCTCGGGGAGAGCGGGCCGGCCGCCGGCGAGGACGGCTGGTTCTCCACCCAGGACGTCGGCCGCATCGGCCCGGACGGGGAGCTGTACCTCGTCGACCGCCTCGACGACGTGTTCGCGTACGACGGCGAACTCGTCTCGCCCACCGCCGTCGAATCCGTCCTCGCCGCCGACCCCCGGGTCGCCGACTGCGTCGTCGTCGGCTGGCCCGACCCGGTCCACGGCGCCGTCGTCTGGCTCGGGCTCGTCCTGCACGACCCGACCGCGCCCGGGCTCCTCGACGTCCTCGACTCGATCGTGGAGACGGCCAACGGAGAGCTGGGCCCGCACGAACAGATCCGGCGGGTCGAGGTCCTCGGCGCCGTGCCCCGCACCCCCGCCGGGAAGCCCGAGCGGCGCTCCCTGCGCCGCGAGCTGCACCGGCGGGCGGCGGCCGAAGCCTCCCTCTGAGTCTCCCTCCGGGCCTCCCTCTCTCCCTCCGGGCACCCCTTCGCACGGCCCGGCGGCCCCCCGCAAGACCTCGCGAGAGCCCGTGGAGGGCGCGTGGACGGCCCGTGCGGCCGTGGTCCAGGGGCTTTCGAGCGGAGCTCCGCCGACTGCCGCGAAGTTGGTGGACCGAGGCAGAGAGGTGTGAACCGATGTCAGGTGAGCGTGTGCAGCACACGTCGTACTCGGTGGACGTGGCCGCCCCCGCGGGCGTGGTCTACGCGCTGCTCGCGGACACGACCCAGTGGCCGCTGTTCGTCCCGCCCAGCATCCACGTGGAGCGGCTGGACTTCGACGGGACCCACGACCGGTTCGGGATGTGGGCGACCGCGGGCGGGACCGTCACGTCCTGGGTGTCACGGCGCTCCCTGGACCCCGCACGGCGGACCATCGACTTCCACCAGGAGGTCCCCGCGCCCCCGGCCACCGCCCTCAGCGGCCGCTGGGAGGTCGCCGAACTGGCCGGCGGGCGCTCGCGGCTGACCCTGCACCACCTGTCTCTTATACA
>NZ_JZWV01001441.1 GCF_000966975.1 Streptomyces katrae
ACCCTGCACCACCGGTTCGCGGTGGCCGCGGGGGACGAGGCCGGCGCCCGGTGGCTCGCCGACGCCACCGACGCCAACAGCCACGCCGAACTGGAGCAGCTGAAGCGGACCGCCGAGCAGTGGTCCGACCTGGACGGCCTGCTGCTGTCCTTCGAGGACTCGGTGCGCGTCCAGGGACCCCCGGAACTCGTCTACGACTTCCTGTACCGGGCCGGGGACTGGCCCGTCCACCTTCCCGAGGTCACCCGCGCACACGTGGCCGAGGACCGTACGGGCGTCCAGCTGCTGACCATGGACACCCGGGCCGCCGACGGCACCACCGACACCAGCGAGTCCGTACGCGTCTGCTTCCCGCACGCCGGCCGGATCGTCTACAAGCGGACCAGCACCCCCCGGCTGCTCGCCGCGCACACCGGCGAGTGGTCGGTCGACCCGGACGAGACCGGCGTCACCGCCGTCGCCAGCCACCAGGTCCTGCTGCGCGCCGAGGACATCGAGCCGGTCCTCGGCCCGGGCGCCGACCTCGCCCAGGCCCGCGACCACGTACGGCGCGCCCTGGGCGGCGCCTGTACCCGCGTCCTGCACCTGGCCCGACGGCACGCGGAGACCGCCGTCCCGACGCTGAGCGCGAGGCGGTGACCGGCCGCCCCGGCGACGGCCGGCGCCGGGCCCCGGCGTCCCGGGCCCTCGCCGCACCCCGGCCGCGGATCCACCCCGCCGCGCCGCTCCAGGTCGACGTCCTCCTCGACGGTCTCACCCACCCGGGCCGCGGCCTGCACACCGGGCAGCTGCACTGGCGGCTGCCCGGGCCGTTCGACGCCGAGCGGTTCACCCGGGCCTGGCAGACCGTCACCGACCAGGAGACGGTCCTGCGCACGGGGCTCGCCCCGGCCGCGCCCGGGACCCGGCTGCCCGGCTTCGCCGTCCACCCGGCCGCCGGGCCGCTGATCGTCCGCCACCCCGCGGGCGGCGTCGAGTGGGAGGCCCTGCTCGCCGCCGAGCGGATGCGGGAGTTCGACCTGACCCGGCCCGACCCGCTGCGGATCGCCCTGCTGGAGGAGCCGGGGGGCTCGGCCCGGGTCCTGCTCACCTACCACCGGGCGTTCCTCGACCCGGCGAGCGCGGAGCACCTCGTCCGCTCCTTCCACCGCGCCCACGCCGCCGACGGCCGCCCCCGGGGTGGCGAACGCCGGCCCGACCTGCGCGACCACCTCCAGTGGGTCGGCGCCCGCGACCGGGCCCCCGCCCGCGCGTTCTGGGCGGACGCCGCCCCGCCCGAGGGCTCCGCCACCCTCCCGGCCGGCGACCGCGGCCGGCCCACGCACCAGCGCGGGCACGGCCGGACCCGGCAGCGGCTCACCCCGGTCGAAGCGGCCCGGCTGCGCGCCTGGGCCGCCTCCCGGGGCGCCGCGGAGAGCACCGCCCTGCAGGCCGTGTGGGCGCTGCTGCTGTACCGCGCGCACGGCGGGCCGGAGGGGGCGGCGGAGTCGGTACCGGTGGCCTTCGCGGCCGCCGTGTCCGGCCGGGGCATCCCCCTCGACGGGGCCGACCGGCTGCCGGGGCCGCTGCTGGGCGCGCTCCCCGTGGCCGTGGAGGTCCGCCCCGCCGGCACCCTCGCGGAGCTCCTCGCCGCCCTCGCCGCGCGGGCGGTGGACCTCGCGGCGTACGAGTGGGTCTCGGCCGGTGAGGTGCACCGCTGGTCGGGCCGCGACCCGTACGCTCCGCTGACGGAGTCGGTCCTCGCCTTCCTCCCCCCGCCCCAGCCC
>NZ_JZWV01001442.1 GCF_000966975.1 Streptomyces katrae
CCCCGTGCCGCCACCGGAGGCGTCCGTCAGGGCGAGGTGGCCCTCCAGGTCCGGGACGACCCGGAGGCGGGGGCCGGCGCCCGTGGCGAGGCGGAGGGTGGATTCGCCGATCCGCAGCAGCGCCCCCGGCGGCAGCGGGACCGCCCGGACCCCCACCGGCGTGCCGTCCAGCGTCGTGCCGTTCGTCGAGCCGAGGTCGGCCACGGCCACCCGCCCGTCCGGCATCACGGTCACCGTGCAGTGCAGCCGCGACACGTCCGGGTCGTCCAGCGGGACGTCCGCGTCCGCCGAGCGCCCGATCCGCACCGATCCGGGGTGCAGCAGGTGCACGCCGCCCGCGTCGGGGCCCGCCACCACCTGCAGCTGCGGGGCGCCGAGCCCGTCGTCGCCCAGCGCGTCCGCTTCCGGGGCCGGGACGTGCAGCGTCAGCACGGCCCCGTCCACCAGCGGGGGCTCGCCCAGCACCGTGCGCTGGAGGTCGAGCCGGCGCGACCCCGCGTACAGCACCACCGTGCCACCGGTGTCGGGGCCGCCGACGGTCGCCGCGAGCCCGGAGGCCACGGCGGCCAGCGCGGTCCCGGCGGGGGCGGTGACGAGCACGTCACAGCCGGCGGGCGCGGTGGCGGCCTGGTGGCCGCCGCGCGACCCGAGGACGGTCAGCCGGATCTGCATCGCCGTCAGCGGTCCCTTCTGCGCGGAGCGCAGTGCGCGGTGCGGGGCGCCCGGCGGGAGGAGCGGCGGGACATGTCTGCCCGGTCAACCCCCCGCCCGGCACGGACGCTTCGTCCGTTCAGGTCAGCCGGAAGGCAGGGCTCCCGTCCCGGCCGTTCCGTACGGGTGCATCCTCGCACCTGTCACCCGCAACACGCCCGGCACCCAGCCAGAAATGATCTTGATTGACGAGGGCCGCCCACCCCCGCCGCAACGATCAGGCCACCCGATCGGGCGAACGACGAGGTAATTCCGGGGAAAAGGACCTCCGGCATACGCCGCAAAACTCACCCTTCGCACAAATGTGCGGCAACCAACCTCCCTCGACCCGCGTCCTCCATCGAGACACCCCCTAGAGTTGGCCCGGAAACCCACCGGGACCCCGAAGGGGCCCCACGACAGCAGGACGACAGCAGGGGAGCGCGAGACGTGCGGCCAGTCGGCAGCAAGTACCTGCTCGAGGAGCCGCTCGGACGCGGCGCCACGGGCACCGTCTGGCGTGCCCGCCAGCGCGAGACGGCCGGCGCGGAGGCGGCCGTCGCAGGCCAGCCCGGCGAGACCGTGGCCATCAAGGTCCTCAAGGAGGAGCTGGCCCAGGACGCCGACATCGTCATGCGCTTCCTGCGCGAGCGCTCCGTCCTGCTCCGCCTGACGCACCCCAACATCGTCCGCACCCGCGACCTCGTGGTCGAGGGCGACCTCCTCGCCCTCGTCATGGACCTGATCGACGGCCCGGACCTGCACAAGTACATCCGGCAGAACGGCCCCTTCAGCCCGGTCGCCGCGGCCCTGCTCACCGCCCAGATCGCGGACGCCCTCGCCGCCAGCCACGCCGACGGCGTCGTCCACCGCGACCTGAAGCCGGCCAACGTCCTGCTCGACGAGAGCAACGGCCAGATGAAGCCGATGCTCACCGACTTCGGCATCGCCCGCCTCGCCGACTCCCCGGGCCTCACCCGCACCCACGAGTTCGTCGGCACCCCCTCCTACGTCGCCCCCGAGTCCGCCGAGGGCCGCCCCCAGACCTCCGCCGTCGACATCTACGGCGCCGGCATCCTGCTGTACGAGCTCCTCACCGGCCGCCCGCCCTTCGCCGGCGGCACCGCGCTGGAGGTGCTCCACCGCCACCTCAGCGAGGACCCGCAGCGGCCCCCGTCCGTGCCCGAGGCGCTGTGGATCGTCATCGAGCGCTGCCTGCGCAAGGAGCCCGGCGAGCGCCCGAGCGCCGAGAACCTGGCCCGCGGCCTGCGCGTGGTCGCCGCCGGCATCCGCGTGCACTCCTCGCCCGACGAGGTCGAGGCCGCCCTCGGCGTCGGCGCGCTGCTCGCGCCCGACCCCTCCCCGGCGCCGGTCCCGACCACCGCCCCCCAGTTCCCCGGGAGCGCGGCGCCGACCCAGGTGACGCCCGTCGCGGCGGCGGAGGAGTACGACCCGAACGCCATGACCAGCGTCCTGCCGCCGGTCGACGGAGCGGACGCCACCACCGTGCTGCCGCCCGTCGCCGGCGGGCCGGGCGCGGGCGGCGGGCCGGGCGCCCCCGACCCGACCTCCGTCATGCCGCCCGTGCAGCGTCCCGACGCCCCGCACCCGTGGCAGTCGCAGATGCGTGCCGCGCGGGACCGCAACGAGCAGACGCAGATGCACTACCTCGACCCGAGCGAGGACCCCCTGCGCCGGCGCCCGCAGCGGCAGGCGCCGCCGCCCCCGCAGCACCAGCCGCACCAGAACCAGCCGCAGCAGCACCAGCAGCCGCCGCAGTACCGCCCGGCCCCGCCGCCGCAGCAGCAGTACCAGCAGCCGCCCCAGTACGCCCCGCAGCCCCAGCCGTACCAGCAGCCGCAGGCGTACCAGCCCCCGCAGCCGCCGCAGCAGCAGGCGCCGTACCGGCAGCAGCCGCAGCCGCCGGTGCAGCAGCCCCCGCAGCAGCGCCCGCCCCGGCAGCAGCCCCCGCGCGAGCCGCGCCCGCCGCGCGAACCCCGCCGCCGCAGCGCCAACCCGGTCCGGATCCCGGGCCTGGGCTGCCTCAAGGGCTGCCTCGTCCTGATCCTGCTGCTCTTCGTGGGCGGCTGGCTGATCTGGGAGCTGACCCCGCTCCAGGAGTGGGTCGGCACCGGCAAGGGCTGGTGGGACCAGGTGTGGAGCTGGGGCAGCGACGCCGTCGACTTCATCGGCTCGATCGGCGACAAGACGAACGGCGGCGCCGGCGGC
>NZ_JZWV01001443.1 GCF_000966975.1 Streptomyces katrae
GCCGGCGGCGGTTCCTGACGCCCCGGCAGCCGCGGCGGCCGGTGAACGGGGTCCCGCCGGGGGCCCTTTCGGCCCCTCGTAGCGCCGACCTTGTGGATTTGTCGACATCCAGGACGTGATTTCGCCCGCAGAAGTGAAGGTCACCGCGTTCCGGAGCGCCGGGCCCCCGTTCGGCCGCGTAGCTTTGGGGCGTTACGCCAGCCGCTGAGGGAGCAGTCGTGGCACGGAAGATCGGCAGCCGGTACACAGCGCACCAGATCCTGGGGCGCGGCAGCGCGGGCACGGTGTGGCTGGGCGAGGGGCCGGACGGGCCGGTCGCGGTCAAGCTGCTGCGCGAGGACCTCGCCTCCGACCAGGAACTGGTCGGACGCTTCGTCCAGGAGCGCAGTGCGCTGCTCGGCCTGGAGCACCCGCACATCGTCTCCGTCCGCGACCTGGTCGTGGACGGGAACGACCTCGCCCTCGTCATGGACCTCGTCCGCGGTACGGACCTGCGCACGCGCCTCGACCGGGAGCGGCGGCTCGCCCCCGAGGCGGCCGTCGCCATCGCGTCCACCGCGACGTGAAGCCGGAGAACGTCCTGCTCGACATGCAGGGCCCCCTCGGGCCCGGCGGCGCGCACCCGGCGCTGCTGACCGACTTCGGCGTGGCCAAGCTCATCGACCACCCGCGCCGGGCCCCCGCCCCCGCCGGGGCGCGGGTGGCGGCGCCGGCGACGCGGATCATCGGGACGCCGGACTACCTGGCCCCGGAGATAGTGGAGGGCCTGCCCCCGCGGGCGGCCGTCGACATATACGCCCTCGCCACGGTGCTCTACGAGCTGCTGGCCGGGTTCACCCCCTTCGGCGGGGGCCACCCGGGCGCGGTGCTGCGCCGGCACGTCACCGAGACCGTGGTGCCGCTGCCGGGCATCCCCGAGGAGCTGTGGCAGCTGATCGTCCAGTGCCTGGCCAAGGCGCCGGCCTCGCGGCTGCGGGCCTCGGAGCTGTCGGTACGACTGCGGGAGCTGCTGCCGCTGCTGGCCGGGATGCCGCCGCTGGACGTGGACGAGCCGGACGACGCGGAGCCGGCGGAGCCGGAGGCGGCGGCCGCCGCTTCGGAGGAGTCGGCCGCCTCGGATCCGGTGCGGAGGCGGGGGGTCGTACCGCTGGTCCCGGGGTCCGCGACGGACTCCAACCGGGACACGCACACCTCCATGCGGGTGCCGACGCCGGACGAGCTCGCGGGCGGGGCGCTGGGCACCGCGCGCGTCCCGCGTCCGGCCGGCGGGCACCGGCCGGGTACCGCCCGGCACCGGGCGGAGGCGGTGCGCAAGCGGAGGCTGGTCCTCTCGGCGTCGGCGGTGGCGCTGGCCGCGGCGGTCGGCGTGGGCAGCTGGCTGGCCACCTCCGGCGACGACCCGGCCCCGCCCCCGCGCGACACGAAGCACTCCTCGCCGTCCCGGCCGTAGTCCCGGTGGCCGCTGCGCGGAGCTGGTCCCCTACCCGCCCTTCACCCGTTCTC
>NZ_JZWV01001444.1 GCF_000966975.1 Streptomyces katrae
GTATAAGAGACAGGTCCCACACCCCGGCGGCCACCAGCGCCTCGGCCCCGGCCCTGCAGGCCACGAACTGCGCCCTGGGCGGCGCCGGCGGCGAGGGCGGCAAGGGCGGCGAGGGCGGCAAGGGTGGGCAGCCCGGCCAGCCGGGCGAGCCCGGCAAGCCCGGCGGAACGGCTTGCCTCGGCTTCTCCGACCTGCCCGACAAGCCCAAGTCCGAGCTGAACGTGGTGGACAAGGTCCGCATCGTGCTCACGGTGATGGCAGCCGACGACCCCAAGGAGATGAAGGAGAAGATCGCCGACAAGTACAAGATCACCACCGAGCAGATCGACACCTGGAAGAAGCAGTACCAGGACGGTGACTGGTTCGCCCTGATGAGCGGCACCAGCAGCTGATCCGGTGAAGCGGGCGAGCCGAACGAAAAGGCTC
>NZ_JZWV01001445.1 GCF_000966975.1 Streptomyces katrae
GGGGCGCCCCGCGCATCCGAACGTGAAAAAACTTCTCAGCCGTAGCGGAAACAATTCCCAGCAAGGAAGAAATGCCATGCGTGTACGTTCTTGGAAGCTTCGTCTCGGTCTCGTCGTCTCCACCACCCTCCTCGGCGCCGGCGCCCTCGCACCGATCGCCTCCGCGGCCCCCGCCGTCCAGCCGGCCCAGGTCCTCGCCGGCCATCACGGCTCCGGATCCGGCAACTCGCTCGGGAAGTTCCTCGGCGGCTCCGGCTCCGGCACCGGCGGGGTCAAGATCGGCCACGGCAGTGTCCGCGTCGGCGACAACGTCTGCGCCGGCCGCTGCAACGGCACCGTCAACGG
>NZ_JZWV01001446.1 GCF_000966975.1 Streptomyces katrae
GGGCGACGGCGGCGACGGCGGCCGGGGCGGCGACGGCGGAATCTGCGTCGGCGTCGGCTGCGAGACCAGCGGGTCCGGCGGCCGCGGCGGCAACGGCGGCTCCGACTGACCCGGCCCGCACACCCTCGGACGTCCTCCGGAGCACCCCGCACCGGAGGACGTCCCGTGCGCCCGGGCCCCTCGCCGGCGAGGGGCACCCGCAGGGACCACGGGATAGACTTTCGACGAGCGATGAGCGGCCCGCCGCACCCCGACCGCGGCGGCCGGGTGAGGGCGGCGCCTGATGGGCACGGCATCCAATCTGCACCTGTACGCGGGCCGGGCCTCCGGGCTCATCGGCCGGCAGATCGCGGGCTACCTGGTCGAGCGCATGATCGGCCGCGGCGGCATGGCCGTCGTGTACCAGGCCAGGGACCTGCGGCTGGACCGCACGGTCGCGCTCAAGCTGATCGCCCCCGAACGCGCCCGCGACGAGACCTTCCGCCGCCGGTTCACCCACGAATCACGGGTGGCGGCCTCCATCGACCACCCCCACATCGTGCCGGTCTTCGAAGCCGGCGAGACCGACGGCGTCCTCTACATCGCCATGCGCTACGTCGCCGGCCTGGACCTGCGGGTCCTGCTGGACCGGGAGGGGCCGCTCCCCGTCACCACCGCCCTGCGCATCGCCGGCCAGGTCGCCTCGGCCCTCGACGCGGCCCACCGGCACGACCTCGTCCACCGGGACGTCAAGCCCGGCAACGTCCTGGTCGCCGCGGGCACCGACAGCGACCACCCCGAGCACATCTACCTCACGGACTTCGGACTCACGAAGAAGGCGCTGTCGCCCGCCGGATTCACCACCGCCGGGGAGTTCGTCGGCACGGTCGACTACATGGCGCCCGAGCAGATCTCCGGCCGGCCGGTCGACGGCAGGTGCGACCTCTACAGCCTGGCCTGCGTGGTCTACGAAACCCTCGCCGGAGGGCCGCCCTTCGGACGCGACACCGAGCCGACCGCCCTGCTGTGGGCGCACCAGTACGACCAGCCCCCCGCGCTGACCGCCACCCGGCCGGACATCCCGCCCGCCGTCGACGAAGTGCTGGCCAGGGGCCTGGCGAAGGTGCCCGAGGACCGCTACGACACC
>NZ_JZWV01001447.1 GCF_000966975.1 Streptomyces katrae
CTACGACACCTGCCTGGAGTTCATCGCCGCCCTGCGCGCCGCGACCGGCACCGCCGGCCGGCGCGTCGACGCGGAGCCGGAGGCCGGCCACCCGCCCACCGCGGTCTCGGTGGTCCCCGAGCCGCCGCAGGAACCCCCGGCCTGGGCCCTGCCCGTCTTCCGCGCACAGCACGACGGCCCGCACGGCGGGATGCCGTACGGGCCGTAGGGCCGGGAAGGGGTTCTGCGGGTCACAGCCCCAGCGAGATGGCGAGGCGGGTCAGCTCCGCCGTGGTGTTGACGCCGAACTTGGCGCGGATGCGGCGCAGGTAGGCGTCGACGGTGTGCTTGGAGAGACCCATGTTGCGGGCGGCCTGGAGGTAGGTGCACCCGGCGGCGATGTGGCGCAGCGCCTCCTGCTCACGCGGGGCCAGAGAGGTAGAGGTCGAGGGGGCTTCGACGTGCTCCATGACGAGGGTGAGGCTCATGGGATTTCCTCCGCCGTGTCGGCTCGGTCATCGCTGCTGCTCACACCCTTGGAAGCAGAGGGACATATATCGGAATGTCGCTGTATGTCCCTGATAAAGAGCTTGCGGGCGCCACTTCATGGAGTTGTCCGCCGACTGTCACAGGCGCGTCACAGGGGTTCGGAACACGGAACCCGCCGCCCTGACGCCCGCCACCTCCTGCCCGGGGAGCCCATGCCTCAGGAGCCCACGAGGGACTGCTCGGCCCAGATGGTCTTGCCGGTGGGTTCGTGCCGGGTGCCCCAGCGCTGGGCCAGCTGCGCCACCAGGAGCAGCCCCCGGCCTCCCTCGTCGAAGGTCCGGGCCCGCCGCATGTGCGGGGCCGTACTGCTCGCGTCGGAGACCTCGCAGATCAGCGTCTCGTTCTCGTGGATCAGACGCAGCTGGATGGGCGGCTCGCCGTAGCGGATGGCATTGGTGACCAGCTCGCTCACCACCAGCTCGGCGACGAACGAGGCCTCGTCGAGCTCCCACGCCGTCAGCTGGTCGGTGGTGTACCGGCGGGCGTCGGCGACCACCGACGGGTCCGACGGCAGGTCGAAGACCACCACCTTGTCCGCGTGCAGCGCCCGGGTCCGGGCGACCAGCAGGGCCACGTCGTCCTCGGGACGGTGGGTCAGCAGGGCGGTCAGCACCCGGTCGCAGACCGTGTCCAGGGTCGACGCGGGCCGGGTGAGGGCCGAGAACAGGGTGTCCAGGGCCTCGTCCAGGTCGTGCTCGCGGGCCTGGAGCAGCCCGTCGGTGTACAGGGCCAGCATGCTGCCTTCGGGGAGCTCCACCTCGACGGTCTCGAACGGCAGGCCCCCCAGGCCCAGCGGCGGACCCGCCGGCACGTCGAGCAGGTACACCGAGCCCTCCGGGGACACCACGGCGGGCGGCGGGTGACCGGCCCGGGCCACCGTGCAGTGACGGGTGACCGGGTCGTACACCACGTACAGGCAGGTCGTCCCGATGCCCCCCGCGGACTCCTCGGGCGCGTCCGGATCGGCCTCGTCGGCGGACAGGTGGATGATCAGGTCGTCGAGGTGGGTGAGCAGCTCGTCGGGCGGCAGGTCCACGTCGGCCAGCGTGCGCACGGCGGTCCGCAGGCGGCCCATGGTCGCGGAGGCGCGGATGCCGTGGCCGACCACGTCGCCCACCACCAGCGCCACCCGCGCCCCCGACAGCGGGATCACGTCGAACCAGTCACCGCCCACACCGGCCTCACCGCCGGCGGGCAGGTAGCGGGAGGCGATCTCGAGCGCCCCCTGCTGCGGCAGCGTGTGCGGCAGCAGGCTGCGCTGCAGGGTCATCGTGGTGGTGTGCTCACGGTGCTCCCGGCCGGGCCCGTGCGCCTCCCCGGCGTCCTCGGCCTCGGCCGGCCGGGCGGTGAGTTCCTCGGCGAGCCGCTGAGTTCCTCGGCGAGCCGCAGGTGCTCCGGGTGCGGGGCGTGCCCGGCGCGGTCGTGCGCGGCCAGGCACACCGCCCGCACCCGGCCGTCCCGGTCCCGCAGCGCGGCCAGGGAGGTCTCCCAGCCGTGTTCGGGGCCTTCGCCCGGCAGAGGGACGAAAGCGGTCAGGTGCTGGGGCTCGCCGGTCTCGACGACCACGCGCATCCTGCGCTCCGTCTCGTCGCTCACGGGGTCCGGGGCGATCTCCGTCAGCCGCAGCCCGCGCATCTGCTCCTCGGTGAGGGCGAGCGTCTGCTGCATGCCGGTGTTGGCGCGCAGCAGCCGCAGGTCCGCGTCGAAGACCGCGAGGAAACAGGGGGACTGGGCGAACGCCCACTCGTTCAGCGGCGCCTCCCAGGGCGGGTCGGCCGGTCCCGGCACGGCGGACACCACCGTCCACTTCACGGTCCCGCCCGACGAGGTCCAGCGGTGGGCGAGCAGCGGCACCTCCACGCGCCGGCCGTCCCGGTGCCGCAGCGCCGCCGTGCCGCTCCACCGTTCCCGTCCCGGCTCGACGGCCGGGACGGCCCCGCCGTCCTCCGCCAGCAGCCGGGCGGCGGGCCGTCCCACGACCTCGGACGGCTCGTAGCCGAGGAGCCGGCGGGCACCCTCGCCCCACTCGGTCACGACGCCGTCCTCGCCGATCGTGGCCGTGGCGGTGTACGCCGCCCCGGGGGAGGCGCTCGTCTCCTGCGGTGGCTCACCGGGAAAGGTGGGAAGTTGCGCCATCGCCGCTCATCTCGCCCTCGCTAGTCCGGCCAGGGTGCTCCACTGACAAGCATGATCCGGCGGGGCGGGGAGCACCAACGCAGCGCGGCGCCGTCCGCCGGGTCACGGGCGGGTCAGGACGAGGGCCACGACCGCCTCCCGGGCCTGCCAGACCATCGCCCGGCGCGGCCCGCCGAGCGCGGGGGGTCGCAGCTGTCTCTTATACACATCTCT
>NZ_JZWV01001448.1 GCF_000966975.1 Streptomyces katrae
CGCGGGGGGTCGCAGCCCCAGGAGCGGGATCCGGCGCGGGGCCGTGCCGAAGACCCCGCCGCGGTCGGCCTTGACCGCGGCCTCCTTCAGCGCCCACGCCCCGGCCAGCGCGCCGCCCCGGCAGGGGTCGGCCGGGTCGGCCGGGTCGGCCGGGTCGGCCCGGTCGATCAGGGAGAGCTCCCCCGGGGAGAAGGCGTGCTCGGCGACCCGGCGCACGGCGGCGGCGGAGGCCGTCTCGCACAGGTCCACGCCCACCGGCCGCCGGGCCAGGGCCGCGGCGGCGTGGCCGGGGGTGTGGCTGATGGAGACGTGCACGCGGGGGAGCGGGCGGCCGCCGACGAGGAGGTTCGGGCTGCCGTCCTCCCGGGGGAGGACCTCCACCTCCTGCGCCGGTGTGCCGAGGAGTTCGCCGGCCAGACGCTTGGCGAGCAGCCGGCCGGCCATCCACTCGGACCGCCGCCAGGCCGGGAGCGCGCCTGCCACGCGCTGCTCGGCGGGGGAGAGGCACAGCGGCAGGTGGGTGAGGTCGCAGCGGCGGGCCACGATCAGCCCGGCCCCGCCCCAGCGGTGGACGCGGCCCGGTTCGAGCGGGCGGAAGACGGTGTCCATGACGGCCCCCGGGTCAGGCGGCGGCCGGGGGCGCGTCGGAGGAACGGCCGGTGCCCGCGGCGTCCGCCGCGTCCGCCGCGTCGAGCCGGCGCAGTTCCCGCGCCAGCGTGCCGACCGTCCGGCGGATCTGCTCGGGCGTGTGGTCGCGGGTGACGAAGAACCGCAGCCGGGCCATCTCCTCCGGGACGGCCGGATGGAGGATCGGGTTGACGCTGATGCCCTCCTGGAACAGGGCCTGCGCGAGGCGCAGGGTCTTCACCGAGTCCCCGACGATGCACGGGACGACGGGCGTGTCGTGGCTGGTGCCGATGTCGAGGCCCGCCTCCCGCGCGAGACGGGCGAACAGGGAGGCGTTCGCCGCGAGGCGGGCCACGCGCTCCGGCTCCGCCCGCAGCAGCCGCAGCGCGGCCAGGGAGGCGGCCGTGTCGGCCGGGGTCAGTCCGGCGCTGTAGACGAACCCGGGAGCGGTGTAGCGCAGGTACTCGACCACCCGGTGGGCGCCCGCGACGTAGCCGCCGCAGGCGGCGAGGGCCTTGGACAGGGTGCCCGCCCACAGGTCGACGTCCCCGCGGTCGACGCCGTGGTACTCGCCGATGCCGCCGCCCGTCGCGCCGATCGTCCCGATGCTGTGCGCCTCGTCGACCATCAGCAGGGCGCCGTGCCGCCGCTTGACCTCGACGAGGGCGGGCAGGTCGGCGATGTCGCCGTCCATGCTGTACACGCCCTCGACGACCACGAGCACCCTCCGGTACTGGTGGCGGACCTGCGTGAGGAGGGCGTCCAGGGCGGCGACGTCGTCGTGCGGGAACGGCCGCCGCGTGGCGCCGGAGAGCCGGCAGCCCTGCAGGATGCTGTCGTGGGCGAGGGCGTCGTGGACCACGAGGTCCCCCGGCCCGACGAGGTGCCCGATCACGGTGACGTTCGTGGCGTGGCCGTTGGCCAGGGCGAGGGAGGCCTCGCAGCCGAGCAGGGCGGCGAGCTCCGCCTCGAGCTCCAGGTGGAGCCGGCGGCTCCCGGACAGCAGCCGGCTGGCGGAGACGGAAGTGCCGCAGCGTTCCACGGCCTCCTTGGCCGCCGCCGTGACCTGCGGGTCCGTGGCCATGCCGAGGTAGTTGTAGCCGGAGAAGGAGAGCAGCTCCCGGCCGTCGACGACGGTGGTACCGGTCAGGCCGCCCTCGTGGACGAGGAAGTACGGGTTCGTCAGCCCCGCCCGGTCGAGGAGGGCGAAGCGCTCGCCGTGCCGGACGACCTCGGGGAAGCGCTCGATCCGCGTCTGCTCCTCGGGCAGCGGGTGCCCCGCGGGCAGCGGGTCGCTGCCGGTCGCCGGGGCGGCGGCGGGCCGCTGGTCGGGGAGGAGCGCCGGCGCGGCAACCGGGGTGGCCACCGGTACGGCCTCTGGCGCGGCCCCAGGCGGGGCCTCCGGTGTGGTTGCCGGTGCGGCGACAGGCGTGGCCTCCGGCGTGGCGACCGGTGCGGCCATCGGGGACGCCTCCGGTGCGGGAGCCGGGGTGGCACCCGCGATCAGCGCGGTCAGGCCGGCGATGGTCGGCCGCTCGGCGGCCTTCTCGTCGAAGGCCCACTGCGGCCACTCCCGGGAGAGGGCGGTGAACAGGTCGGTCAGCATCAGCGAGTCGAAACCGAGGTCGTCGACCAGGAGCTGATCTCCGCGCAGATGGCTGACGGGGAAGGCACTGACCCGGGCCACGTGCGTGAACACGGACTCGGCGACCGCGCCTCCCGCGGCCCCTGCCGGGCGGGCGCCGGCCGTGGCCCCGGGCTCCTCGAAGGGCGCGGCCGGGCCGGTGGGGGCCGGGACGGACACGATCACGGGTGCGGGCACCGGGCCGGCCGCCCCGGGTGCGCCGTCGCCCGGCGCCGGGGCCGCCGCTCGACGGCAGGCGGAGGCAGGGGCGGCCGGAGCCCGACGGGCCGGGTGCAGGGCCTCCGGGGCCGGGGCGGCGGCGACCGTGGTGTGCCCGGCCTGACGGGCATGGGCCGGGGCGTCCACGGACGGGGCGGCCGCTGTCAGGG
>NZ_JZWV01001449.1 GCF_000966975.1 Streptomyces katrae
GCGGCTCCACGGCCCCACCCCCCTCACGCCGGGACGAACCGGAGCGCCAGCCCCGGCCGGGCCTGGGCGGCGGCGTCCAGGGCGGGGCCCGGCGGGACCACCCCGACCACCGGATACCCCCCGGTCACGGGATGGTCGGCCAGGAACACCACCGGCAGCCCGTCCGGCGGCACCTGCACCGCCCCCAGGACCATCCCCTCGCTCGGCAGCTCCCCGGACCGGGCCCGTTCCAGCGGCGGCCCCGCCTCCGTCCGCAGGCCGATCCGGTTCGAAGCCGCCGACACCCGGTACGGCGAGGACAGCAGCCGCGCCACCGAAGCCCCCGTGAACCAGTCCGCCCGCGGCCCGAGCCGCAGCGGCAGCACCAGCTCCGCCACCGGCGGCCCCGGCACCCGCAGGGCGTCCGCCCCGGACACCGGGGCCGGCCCCGCCGCGCCGACCTCCAGCACCGTCCCGTCCGACAGGACCGCCGGCCCCAGCCCCGCCAGCAGGTCCGTCGAACGGCTCCCCAGCACCGCCGGCCCCGCGACCCCGCCCCGCACCGCGACATAGCTCCGCAGCCCGGCCGAGGCCGGCCCCACGTCCAGCTCCGCCCCCGCCCGCAGCCACACCGGAGCACCCCACGCCGCCGGGCGCCCGCAGACCCGTACCGCGCACGGCGCGCCCGTCACCGCGACCGTCACCGGAGCGAGCGCGCGCAGCCGGACCCCGTCCAGGGTGGTTTCCAAGGTGGCGGCCCCCGCCGGATTGCCGACGAGCCGGTTGGCCAGGGCGTACGCGCCCGTGTCCAGCGCCCCCGACCGGGGCACACCCAGGTGCGCGTACCCGGGCCGCCCCAGATCCTGCACGGTGGTCAGCGCCCCGGCCCGCACCACCAGCAGCCCGCTCCCGCTCCCGCTCACGCCCGCACCTCCCCGCCCCGGCCACGCACCACCGGCAGCCCGCTCACGCTCTCGCCGCACCTCCGTGCACCCGCGCCCCGCCCCACCGGCAGCCCGCTCACGCCCCCGCCTCCTCGAACCGCACCCGTACCCCCGGCGCGAACAGCGCCGCCGGTTCCCGGGCCGGATCCCACAGCACCGTGTCGGTGGAGCCGATGAGCTGCCAGCCGCCGGGGGAGGAGCGCGGGTAGACCCCCGCGTACTCGCCCGCCAGCGCCAGCGACCCCGCCGGGACCGCCGTCCGGGGC
>NZ_JZWV01001450.1 GCF_000966975.1 Streptomyces katrae
GGCGTGGCCCGCCTCGGGAGCCACAGCCGCTCCGGGAGCCCCGTCAGATAACCGAAGCCCGGCGCGAACCCGCAGAAGGCCACCCGGAACTCGATCCCCCCGACCAGCCCGGCCACCTCCCCCTCGGCGACGCCCCACGCCCGGGCCACCTCCGCCAGGTCCGGCCCGTCGTACCGCACCGGCACGGTGACCAGCGGCCCCTCGGCCTCCGCGAGCGGCGGAACCTCCCAGCGGGCGATCCGGGCCGCCAGCGCCCCCGGCTCCCGCACCCCGTCCAGCAGCACCGTCCGCGCCGCCGGCACCACCTCCCGTACGGCGCCCAGCTCGCCCGCGTCCCGCCGGCGCAGCAGCTCGGCGTGGAGCGCGGCCACCTCCCCGGCCGAGTCCACCTCCAGCAGCAGCGCCTCCCGGCCCACCACCAGGGCCCTCACGCGAACGCCTCCACCCGTACGCCCGCCGCCCCCAGCGCCTCCCGGACCCGCACCGCGAGCCCCGCCGCCCCCGGGGTGTCCCCGTGCAGGCACAGGGAGCGCGCGGAGACCCGTACCGGGGACCCGTCGGCGGCCGTGACCTCGCCCTGCGCCGCCATCCGCACGGCCCGGGCGACCACCGCGTCCGGGTCGTGCAGCACCGCCCCCGGCGTCCCGCGCGGGACCAGCGTCCCCGCCGGGGTGTAGGCCCGGTCGGCGAAGGCCTCCGGTACGGCCTCCAGCCCGGCCTCCGCGGCCGCGGCCAGCAGCAGCGACCCCGGGAGGCCCAGCACCGGCAGCCCGGCCTCCCCGGCGGCCAGCCGGACCCCGGCGACCACCGCCCCCGCCTGCTCGGCGTCGTGGACCGTGCGGTTGTACAGCGCGCCGTGCGGTTTCACGTACGACACCCTCGACCCGGCCGCCCGTGCGAACACCTCGAGCGCCCCGATCTGGTAGGCCACCTCTGCCGCCAGCTCCCGCGCCGGAACGTCCATCGCCCGCCGCCCGAAGCCCGCCAGGTCCCGGTACGAGACCTGCGCCCCGATCCGTACGCCGCGCGCGGCGGCCAGCTCGCACACCCGGCGCATGATCGACGGGTCGCCGGCGTGGAAGCCGCAGGCCACGTTGGCGCTGGTGACCACCGACAGGAGGGCCTCGTCGTCCGTGAGCGTCCACCGCCCGAAGCCCTCGCCGAGGTCGGCGTTGAGGTCGATCGCGGCCGCTGGGGATGTGATCATGGAAGCCATGCGGCGAGCGTAGAACAGCGCGGGCGCCGCGCGCCGCAGAGCCCTTCCGCGGCCTTCCGCGGAGCCGGGGACGATCCGGCCGAACCATGCCGTTTGGGATGTTGTCCGTGACACCGCCTAATCTTTTCGACGTGACTCTCCCTGCCCCGGCGAAGACCCTCCCGTCCCCGGCGCCGGGCCCGGCCGCCGACGAGGGCCTCGCCCGGCGGCTCCGCGCCCTCGCCTGCACCGCCCCGCTGCACGACCTCGACGTACGCAAGGCCAACCTGGCCGGCGAGTACGGGGTCTACGCGATGGCGGAGGTCGCGCTGTCCGCGATCGACCTGGTCACGCTGAACATGGACTTCGACACGGGCGCCGACCACGAGCAGATAGTGGCCCGCCTGCTGCCCCGCGTCGCCGCCCAGACCCCCCACCGGCCGGCCGCCGAGCACGAGCGGGTCGCCCGCTGGGTGCTGGAGAACCTGATCAACGTCGGCAGCGTCGACCGCGGCTTCCGCGCGATCTACGGCACCTTCGGCGCCGACGGCGTCTACGTCCGCCGCGACTACGACTTCAAGCTGATCGAGGAGGTCCCGGGCCACGGCGGCGCGGTGTACCTGCGCACCACCGACGAGGCCGTCAACGTCCTGGTCGGCGCCCTCGACACGGACGTCACCAGCGCCCAGATCGCCGCCGAGGTCAAGCTGGAGGTCCTGATCAGCCGGGGCCGGCTCGCCGACGCCCAGCTCGCCGCCGAGCAGGCCCGCTACCGCACCGTCCAGTACGCCGAGACCTTGCGCCGCACCCTGGACGCCACCCGGCGCAACGTCCGCGCGGTCGACTGGCTCCAGGCCGTCCCGGACATGATCGCCGAGGCCCTCGACCACGTCGCCGACCGCTACCGGCACGAGAACGCGATCCTCACCAACATCCGCAAGGCGCGCGACGAGGCCGAGGACCCCGAGAACAAGCGGCGCGCCGCCGAGCTCGTCGACATCGTCAAGGACTGCATCCGCCGGCACACCCAGCTCCAGTCCCGGCTGCTGGACGCCGGCCCGCTCTTCCGCGCCGAACAGGACCGCCAGGCCTTCGCCGCGCCCGCCGCGCGCTCCGGCATCGACCTGTACGGGCAGCTCGTCGCCCCCGTGCTGCCGCTGCCCGTGGCTCACGCCACCCGGGTCACCGACGCCTTCTTCGCCGCCGGCACCGGCCTGCGCACCCCCGTCTCGGTACGGGTCGCCGACCTGGTCGAGATCCTCCTCACCCCGCCCGTGGAGCGCGAGCACCTCGGCGCCGAGATGCCGGAACCCGACCTGATCGCGACCCCGGACGACAGCCGCTTCAGCGAGGAGCAGCTCGCGGCCGCGACCCGCCTCCTGGACCTCCCGCACGACGCCCCGCGCCGCCTGTCCGGCCTGCTCGCGCAGGCCCGCCGCGAGGACCCCGACCTCCCGTACCTGGTGGCCCTGCTCGCCGTCCACGCGGCGAGCCCGGCGGTGGGCACGGCGTACCGCCAGGGCGAGGAGCGCCTGCTGTTCGCGGTGGACGACGGCACCCCGCTGGAGGACCCGGAGTTCGGCGGCGCCGACCTGATCGTGGGCACGGCCCTCCTGGACGCGGCGGGCATGGCCGCGGACCGCGCGGAGCCCTCATGACCCGGCCCGCCGCCCCGC
>NZ_JZWV01001451.1 GCF_000966975.1 Streptomyces katrae
GCCCAGGCCGGAGCCCCCGCCGCCCCCGCCGCGGGCCCCGGTGTCACCCTGCCCGGCTCCCCGCGCCGCATCGACCTCGACGTGACGGTCCGCTCCACCGGCACGAGCTGGGCCGCCGTCAGCCTGCTCCTGCGCGACCGGTTCGGGGTCACCCACACCACACAGCGGGCGACCCTCCCGACCGGCGGCGACGGCACCCTCCGATTCCCCCTGGACGC
>NZ_JZWV01001452.1 GCF_000966975.1 Streptomyces katrae
CCCCTGGACGCACTGACCGACGCCCCGATCGGCTCGGCCGCCACCCCGCTGGCGCTGGCGGGCGTCCACCTCTCGTACGCGGGCGACGGCGGCCCCGCCGGCGACGGAGCCGAACTGACGCTGCGCCGGCTCGCCGTCTCCGACACCCCGGACGGCGGCGCCGTACCGGTCGCCGCGCCCGCCGCCCCGGCCGCCCCCGGCGCCGCCGCCACCGGGGGCTGGCAGCTGGCACCCCCGGCGCAGCCCCGCGCCTCGGGGACCCCCGTCCTCTCCCCGGCCGCGGCCGGCTCCACCGACCTGCTCCGACTGCGCTACTGGGGCGGGTCCGGCACCGAGAAGGGCGTCCAGGCCCTGCTCTTCCCCGCTCCCGCCGCCCCGCCCGCCACCCCGGTCCCCGCGGTCGCCACCACCGGCTACCTGCGCGCCCTCGGCGCCGCCACGGGCGACACGGTGCACATCACCGTCGACGGGGTGACGGTGCCGCTGCGGATCACCGCCGCCGTGGAAGCCCTGCCCGTGGCCGGCCGGACGGCGCTCGCCGTCGACCTGGGCACGCTCGGCCGCCTCCTGCTGGAAACCGCCGGGCAGCAGCCCCCCGCGCCCACCGAGTGGTGGCTGCCCGCCGCCTCGGCCGCGGACCCGGTACCGGCCCGCGCGGCGCGGGCGCTCCGCGAAGGGGTCAGGACCGAACGCGTCCAGCTGAGCGGGGAGATCACCGCCGCCCTGCTGGACGACCCGCTGAGCGCCGGCCCGCAGAGCGCGCTGGCCGCCCTCGCCGCCGCCTGCGCGGTCCTCGCCGCCATCGGGTTCGCCACCTCCACCGCCGCCGAACGGCGCGTGCGCGGCCGGGAGTTCTCCGTCCTGCTCGCGCTCGGGACCCCGCGCCGGTCGCTGGCCCGGGCCGCCGCCGCCGAGGGGGCGGTGCTGATCCTCCTCGGGACCGCGGTCGGGACCGGGCTGGGCGTCGCCCTCGTCCACCTGATGGCGCCCCTCGTCGTGCTGACACCGGCCGCGCACCGGCCGTTCCCGCCCGTACGGGTGGACATGCCGTTCTGGCAGACCCTGCTGACGGCCGCCGCCATCGCGGCCGTCCCCCTGCTGTCGGCCGCGTCCGGCGGCCCCCGGGGCCGCGACATCGCCGCCCGGCTGCGCCCCGTGGAGGAGATGTGACCACCCCGCCGCCGTCCGCGACCCCGGACTCCTCCGCCACCCCTGCGCCGGACCGCCCCGAGCCGTCCCCCGCCGCAGTGCCGTCCGGGGCCGCCGGGCGGTCCGGCCCGCGGCCCGCGCCCTGGGTCAGGACCCGGCTGCGGGCGGCCCGGCTCGGCAGCGTGCTCGCCGCCGTACTGGCCTTCGTCGCCGTCCTCCTGGCCGCCGCCCTGCCGCGCGCCCAGGACCGGGGCGCCGACCAGGCACTGCGGTCCTTCCTGCAGCGCGGCGGCCCGGGCTACACCAGCCTCCTGGCCACCGCGCCGCCCCCGCGGCAGGGACAGGGCACGGACCGCCTCGACGCGACCCGCGACACCCTCCTCGCCCACACCGGAGGCAGCTTCCACGTCGACCCGGACGCGGTGGTGTACGGCAACTGGACCGTCAAGGGCCGGAGCCTGACGAACCCCGGACTCTCCGCCCCGTCCGGCCTGCCGCCCGTGATGCGCCTGCTGTACGTACACGACGCCCGGGCACACGTACGGCTGGTGGAGGGGCACTGGCCGCAGGACGCACCCGCCGCGGCCACGGCACCCGGCACGGCCGGGAATACCGCCGAGGACGGGCCTCCGCTGCGGATCGCGCTCTCGCAGCGCGCCGCACGGACCATCGGCGCCCGCCTCGGATCGGTCCTGACCACCTCGCCCGTGCCCGGCGCCGGGCCCCGCGTCGAGGTCGTCGGCCTCTACACGGTCCTGGACGAGACCGAGGACTTCTGGGCGGACCTCGGCTGCCTCGCCTTCGCCTGCGAGTACCACCAGGGGGACAACGCCTACTGGGCCGCCGACG
>NZ_JZWV01001453.1 GCF_000966975.1 Streptomyces katrae
ACCTGCCCCGCCTGGACGGCTGGAGCTCCACCGCCGAGGACTTCTGGAGGCTGCCGGTGGACACCGGCCGGCTGCGGGCGGACCGGCTCGGCGCCACCGAGCAGGACATCGCCTCGTACATCACCGGACCCGTGTCCACCGAACTCCCCGCGCAGACCGGGCGCGAGATGCTCCGCACCAACTCCCGGCTGCCCGAACTGTTCGCCCAGGCACGGGCCCGCAGCCAGGCCGCGGC
>NZ_JZWV01001454.1 GCF_000966975.1 Streptomyces katrae
GGCGCGCTCGCCGCGGACCGCCGGGAGGCCGAGCTGAGGCTGCTGCTGGCGCGGGGCGGCTCACGCGCCGGCATCGCGGGCCGGCTCCTCGGCGAGGGCGCCGTCACGGTGCTCCCGGCGGCCGCCGCGGCCACCGCGCTCGCCGTCCTGCTGCTGCCCACGCCCCGCCTCGCGGCCTCGCTGCTCTCCGCCGCGGCCGTCACGCTGCTCGCGCTGCTGGCCCTCCCGGTCCGCGCGGCCTTCCTGCTCTCCCCGCCGCGCCCGGCCGCGCGCCGGCGCAGGGTGGTGGCCGAGCTGCTGGTCCTCGCCGCCGCCGGGGCCGCCGTGTCGGAGGTGCGCCGCCGCGGCGTCGCCCCGGCCGGCAGCGGTACGGACCCCCTGCTGATCGCCGCCCCGCTGCTGCTCGCGCTGTGCGGGGCACTGCTGCTGGCCCGGCTCCTGCCGCTGGTGACGGGCCGGCTCGCCCGGGCGGCCGGCCGCAGCCGCGGGCTGGTCGGCTACCTCGGACTGGTGCGGGCCGCCCGGGGCCAGGGCGGCAGCGGGGCCGGCACACCGGGCCGCGGCCGGAGCGGGCCCTCCGTCCTGCCGCTGATCGCCCTGCTCCTGGCCGTCACGACCGCCGGGTTCGGGGCCGCGGTCCTGCAGTCCGTGGACACGGCCCGGCTGGCCGTGGCGCACCGGACGATCGGCGGCGACGCGGGGATCTCCGTGGTCGGGGCCGGCCCGCTCCCGGACGGCCTGGTGAAGGCGGCGGCCGCGCTGCCGGGCGTACGGACGTCCGTACCGGTGTGGACCGACGACGACTCCTCCGTCCTCGGCACCGCCGGGGGCGGGACCCGCGTCACCCTGGTCGTCGCGGAGCCCGCCGCGTACGCGGCCCTGTCGCGGGCCCTGGGCTGCGGAGCCTTCGATCCCGCCCTGCTGGGCGGCGGCGGTACGGGTTCCGCCGACGCCCCGGTCCCGGTGCTGTTCAGCGCGGGTCTGGCCCGGCAGGCCGGCCCGGGCCCGTCCACCCTGCGGCCGGGACCCGGCGGGGAGCTGCAGGTACGGCGCGCCGGTGTGATCGGCTGCACT